>JASHQP010000717.1 GCA_030039095.1 Streptosporangiaceae bacterium | reverse complement strand
CGATGCGGCCAAGGATGGTCCGCGCTTCGGCTTCGGCTCGCTTCTGCGGAGATGCGGCCTTGAGCGCTGGCGTGTCAATCGGTCCCGGCGAGATTGCGTTCACACGCACACCACGTGGCGAGACCTCTCGCGCCAACGATTTCGTCAGCCCGATCACGCCGGCTTTTGCCGCCGCGTAGACCGCCGATGGGCGGATCGAACCATATTCGCCGGCCGTGGAAGCAAAATTCACGATGGAGCCCTGGCCCGCATCGAGCATTCCAGGTAGCACAGCCCGGCAGCTGGTTATCGCCGTGAGCAGGTTCGCGCCAATCATTTGGGACCACTCTGCCTCGCCAGTGTCGACAAAATTCTCAATAACGAAGCGCCCGGCGACATTGACCAGCACTCCGACCGGACCGAGGCAGTCGACCGCTTCTGCCACAAACGCCGTGACGTCGCTGAGAGAGGACGCGTCAGAAGCTCTGGAGTACACGGTGCCTGCCGACATCCGACTAGCGAATTCGTCGAGCGATGTTCCCGGCAGGTCGGTCAACGCCAGGCGGGCACCTTCTCCCGCCAGGGCGTTGCACACCTCCTGCCCGATCGTGCCCGCAGCGCCAACAACCATTGCGACATTGCCTTTCAAGCGTTGCGACATCACCTAACCCCATACGGAACTCGGAATGTGAAAAGACGGTCGGCATTGGCGCCGACTACACCGGCTCGTTCCTCCGCAGTCAGTTCGGCCAGGTGCCAATCGACGAGCGACAGCACCGACGGGTATCCCGGAGCCTCGCGGATCCACGGGTAGTCGCTGCCGAGCAGCAGCCGCTCCGGGCCGAACGCATCAAGGAGCCGGAGACTAACGTCGCGGAGATCCGCGTAGGGGAACGGCTCTCTGCTAAACGCGTAGTGGCCGGAGAACAGTACGTACACGTTGGGGTGTCTCGCCAGCCCGAGCGTCACCGGAAGGGAGGGCGGCGGAAGTGCAGTCCGGAAATGAGGGCGGCCGTGCTTGTCAATCTCTAGCTCCCCCGGAGAGAAACCCAGGTGGTTAAGGACTACGACCAGCGACGGCAGCCTGTGCAGTAGGCGGTCGAGCAGGTGCATCTGGTCCTCGCTGCTGTAGAACCACAGCTTGCTCCCATCCTCGGCCATCTGCCGGAGAAGCGGGAACGACTCAAGATGTTCGGGATCCTCAATGCCCGGGTCTCCGAGGCTGAACACACGGAGTCCCTGGAGTGGGATGATCGTCCGCCGGCGTAGGTACTCCTCTACGCAGAACGACTCCGCTGGCTGGACGCCGACAGCCGCTAGGCGGTCCGGGTAGATGCTGATGCAGTGCGCCAGGTACTGGTCGTGGGCGGAGAGCGCCACGAGAACAGCTCGCGAGACGCTATTGGCATCCATCAATGCCAGATAATCCTCGATCGGGGCGGACGCCTCTGCAGGGTACATCTCGTGACTATCGCGAGGAAAGGCGCCGGATACCGGCGCAAAGACGTGAGCATGCGCGTCGACCATCATTCTTGGCTCCCGAGATAGGAGATCGCTGCCAGCGCGTAAATCTTGGCTGCCTGGAGTATGCCAGCCACCGGCAGCGACTCGTTCGGGGCGTGCGCCCTTGAAAGGTAGCCGGGACCGAAAGCGGCGACAGTAGGGATTCCCGCGGTGAGCTGGAAGTGCGTGGCATCCGTCGATCCCGGGAATCCCTGGACTGGAGGCTCCTCGCCGAGAACATCGCGCACAGCTTCTCGGAGCGCGTCGACCACCCGGTGGGCCGGGTCGAACTCTGTCGCCGGCACCCAGATCTCGAAACGCAATTCGGCGTCGAGCTTGGGATCGTCCTGCATCGCCAAAGCCAGGAATTCCCTGAGGTCATGTTCAACGGAGTTCTGCGTCATTCCGGGCAGTGTGCGGATATCGCAAGAGAACTCCGCCCAACCCGGATTCACGCCATAGAACACGCCGCCTTTGACCATCACGCCCACGTTCACGGTCGGCCCGGTGGTGACCAACGGGTGCGGCTCAAATCGCAGGTGGCTTTTCAGCTCACGATCCATCCGGTCCATGAGCCGCGCCATCGACGTGCTTGCATTGACCAGCGGAAGACGATCCGAGATGCTCGAGTGGCCCTGCGTGCCGTGAACGACGACCGTGAAGAGCGCCGCGCCCCGCGACAAGACGTCGATCGCTTCCCATTCCCGGGTAATACCGCACGGCTCTCCGATCACGGCCACGTCCGCCTCGAGCTTGCCGCACTCCGCTAGCCATTGCGACCCGTGGACGGAGCCCGCCTCCTCGTCTGCGGTAAACACCAAGACCAAGGTTCCGGGAAGGGAACGGGCGCGCACCTCTGCGGCCGCGAACAACATCGCCGTCACCGCGGCCTTCATGTCACCAGAACCGAGGCCGTGCAGCTCCGCGTCTTCCACAACGGCTGAGTAAGGGTCATGCTTCCAAGCAGATCGCTCGCCGACCGGCTTCGTGTCGAGGTGTCCCGAGAGAATCATCGTCGGACCAGGTCCCGACCCCGCCGCAGTGGCGATGACATTGGGTCGTTGCGGACTGTCCCCCAGCACCTCGACGTGCTCGATCCCCAGCGATCGGAGCTTTCGAGTTACGAGCCCTGCAGCTGCACGTTCGTCGCCTGGAGGATTGGGGCTCGGCGTCGCGATCAGCTCTCGCGCGAACGCCAGGATCTCCTCCTCCCTTGCTTCCAGTGCGGAAATGACTGCTTGGCGGAGGTCGTCGGCGAACTCAGCGATCATGCCTTGGCCACCTCGGAGATCGTCGCCGAGATCCGGCGCAAACCTTCGGCAATCTCATCAGGCTCGCGCGCGAGGGAGATCCGGACCAGACCCTCGCCGCCTGGTCCGAACACCTCGCCCGGGGCCACCGCCACGCGGGCGTCACGCAGCAAGCGCATCGTAAAGTCGCGCGAAGTGAGACCCGAGTCGGAGACATCGACCAGCATGTAAAAGGTTCCCTCCGTGCGTGACACGCGGAGACTTAGCTCCGCTGCAGCTGCGCGCGCCCGGTCGCGCCGGGTGGCGTAAGCGAGGCGCATCGCATCAATCTCCCCGCGGGGGCCAGTCAAGGCCGCTTCGGCCGCCTTCTGCGAAATTGCGCTCGGGCAGGAGACCTGCGGCTCCTGGAGCTTCCGCAGTACAGAGGCCAGTTCGAGCGGAGCGACGCAGTATCCGACACGCCAGCCCGTCATCGCGTAGACCTTCGAGAAGCTGTACACCGAGATGATCGGGGCCGAAGCGTCGAGGCTCGCCGCGGAGACGTGGGTCAAGCCGTCGTCGAGGAGCAGCTCGTCGTAAACCTCGTCGAAGATCATCCAGATGCTGCGCGCAGAGGCGAATTCGACCAGCTGCTCGACCACGGTCCGCGGGAACACCGCGCCGCTCGGATTGGCAGGCGTGTTCACGAAGATCGCTTTCGTCCTCGGCCTTGCCAGCGAGTCGATCTCGGCGATGTCGGGGAGGTAATCTCCAGAGGAGAGGCGATAGAAGCGCGGCACTCCGCCGAGAAGTCTCACCATCTCGTCCATGTTCGGATAGCCGGGCGTCGGCAGCAGCACCTCGTCCCCGGGATCAAGCAGGGTGAGGTAGATGGAGAAGAGTGCATTCATCGCCCCCGGAGTCACGACCACCGACTCCGGGTCGGCGTGGTAGCGATTAACGCGCTCGATCTTCTCGGTCAGCAGGACACGTAGGCTCTCCATGCCGCCGTTAGCCGTGTAGTGAGTGAAGCCTGCTTCGGCCGCCTCCATCGCGCCGGCGATGATGTGGGATGGAGTCCTGAAGCTCGGCTCTCCGATCTCCAGTCGGATGGCGTCAGGAAGCCTCGCTGCCAGGTCGAACACCTCGCGGATCGCCGAGCGCTTTGCGTGCAGGGCCCGCTCCGCAGGCCGACTGGTAGCGGCGCCGCCGTCGGACTCAGATATGGCCATGGCGCCGGAAGCTTTCCCACGGTGGTATGCCGCCGCTAACCTCGGCGCGCACCCTGCTCTCGGAGCTTATGATCGACTCTGCCTCTTCGAGCACGCGCTGTGCGTGGGCTCGCGGGATGACCAGGATGCCGTCGAACTCGCAGAAGACGATGTCACCCTGATTGATTGTGACATCACCGATGACCACGGGTTCCTCACAAGATTCCATCTCCCAACGACCGATTCCATTCAGCGGAGAGAGATCCCGATAGAAGACCTGAAACCCGATGTCGCGCATGCCATGAATGTCCCGGAGGTTTCCGTCGAGGACGACTCCGACGCAGCCCCGCGACTTGGCGGCGTTGGCGGTCAGCTCTCCGAAATGTCCGACCGGCGAGCCGTCGGAGGTGACGGAGACGAGAAGGGAGTCGGGGGTGAGGCGCTCGAACATTTTCAAGTAAGGCCGCATCGCCTGGGAACCGGCTTCCCAGCCGATGGAGGGCAGTTCTCGGCCCTTCACGGTGTAAGCGTGGCCGACGATCAATTGCTCTGGGAACAGGGGACGCAGTGAAGTGGGCTGCACCTGCTCGGGAAGTCCGAGCGCATACAAGGCGTCGCAGACCGCCGGAAGGTACAGCTTTCGGAATCTGGCGCAGAGTTCATGAACGTCGACCTCTGGGCCAGTGGACGCTTCTGTTGCCGTTATCTCAGGCATCGTTGCCTTTCTGATGACCGCTGGTGTCGCTTGGGGCAGTGCTCATCGTCGCGTCCAAGTGACTCAACTGTTCGGCGTCCAGGTAACGGCGGGCCCAGCCCACGCCTTGCCAGGTCTTGATTCCATCCGCACGTGGCGTGAGTCGCACCAGGTATCGCTCCCACGAGTACGACGTCTTGAGCCCCTCGGCGCCTGGCGGTCCGCCGTAACGCAGGGCCATCTCGTTCGCTACGCGGAGCCATTGGGATCCTTCGGCGCGCATGGGTCCCTCAACGACCTCTGCCGAGCATTGGGCGAGGACCTTTCGGAGAGCGCCGTGCGGTGGCATCGCCTCTTCATCGACGCACACCGCGCACCGTGGTTCGCGCAACAAGTCCTGTACCCAGGCCGAGCGCTTGCGCCCGACGACGTAGAAGGCCTTGCCGTCCCACTGGTACCACATCGGCGTGACCGACGGCCATCCGTCTTCCTTGATCACTGCCAGCTTCAGCAACCACGCGCTGTCGGGACTGCGGAGGAACTCCTCCATCTCCTCAGCGGTCATCCCGTGCGAGTATGTGGCGTCATACCACTTCTTCTGCTGTCTCGTGTCCGGACCGGGCACTGTGTTCTCCTTGCTCTCGGGAAGAAACTGGCTGCTCTCAGGAAGCCGAGGGAACTGGGCCAAGCTGTCGACGGTTGTGGCACAGGAACGTCGTGAGGTGGTTGAGGGCTTGCGCCGCATACGCGCCGCCGATGAGGTCGTGTGACTGCTCTTTCGAGGGCAACTGCACAAGGACACGCGGTCCGATGGCCCTGTCGAGGACAAAGCGAGCAGCCTTCATCGCCTGCTCGTTCTGGGATCCGACCAG
>JASHQP010000716.1 GCA_030039095.1 Streptosporangiaceae bacterium | reverse complement strand
TTGACAAAGGGAGTGGCCTTTGAGCAGGGTCCAGAAGTAAGGCAGCGCGTCAGGCGCACGTGAGGACGGAGCCGCCGTGAGGCAGATGGAGGTCGTAGGCGTCCGGGTCGAGATGCCCACGAACCAGCCCATCGTCCTGCTGAAAGAGACGCAGGGGGAGAGGTACTTGCCGATATGGATCGGCCCGATGGAGGCGACAGCGATCGCCTACGCTCAGCAGGGCCTGGTGCCGGTGCGACCGCTGACCCACGACCTGCTGCGGGACATCCTGGAGGCGCTGGACGTCCAGTTGCGCACGGTGAACATCACCGCGCTGCGCAACGGCACGTTCTTTGCCGACCTGATCTTCTCGAACGGCAAGGAGGTCAGCGCCCGGCCATCGGACTCGATAGCCCTGGCCCTGCGTACCGGCGCCACCATCTTCGCGGCCGAGGAGATCCTCGAGGAGGCCGGGATCGCGATCCCGGACGAGCAGGAGGATGAGGTCGAGAAGTTCCGTGAGTTCCTCGACACGATCACGCCCGAAGACTTCGGCCGGGCAACCTGAGTACCTGCAACTGGCCAGTCCGGGGGATGCTTTTGTCGTGACTCATTACTGTTACCGCGACGCGCCGCGGGAGATCGTTGACGGCCTCGCCGCGGGCAGCCTACGGTTCGAGACGAGTACCCGGGGGCTCGGCGTCCCGGGCCGGAGGTGCGCGTGGCGGTAATCAAGGGCAAGGGCCAGTCGGCCGGTCGTGCTGGCGTACCCGATGGTGACGAGCAGGGGCTGCTGTTCGGCGAGGACGTGACGCCCAGCCCGGAGGACGTCGGCTACCGGGGTCCGACGGCGTGCATGGCCGCCGGGATCACCTATCGCCAGCTCGATTACTGGGCCAGGACCAAGCTCGTCGAGCCCAGCGTCCGGCCCGCCAGCGGCTCCGGATCGCAGCGCCTCTACGGATTCCGGGACATTCTGACCCTCAAGGTGGTCAAGCGGCTTCTCGACACCGGGATCTCGCTGCAGCAGATCAGGGCTGCGGTCGACTACCTCCGTGACCAGGGGGCGGGCGACATCACGCAGGTCACCCTCATGAGCGACGGCGCCAGCGTCTACGCGTGCACGTCCGCGGACGAGGTCGTGGACCTGCTGCAGGGCGGCCAGGGAGTGTTCGGCATCGCGCTCGGCCGGGTCTGGCAGGAGGTCGAGGGCACGCTCGCTGACCTCCCCGCCGAACGGGCCGAGGACGCCGGGACCGCGTCGGAGCCCGGCACCCGGGTCGGCCTTGCGTCGGGTAACCCGGATGAGCTTGCCCGCCGGCGGGCACGCAAGACCGGCTAGTCGGCAAGCCCCTGGCGGCCTACGTCGCCGCCTCAGCCGAGCCCACCGCGCCACCGGCGCCGGACCCGGCCATCGGCATACGCAGCGTCTCGAGAACGTCCGGGCTCAGGTCGCGTTCCGCGGCGTCGACAACCCCGAGATCGGCGCGGATATGCAGTTCGGCGGCCGTGACCAGGAGCGCGGTCACCGGTGACTGCGACGCGATGGCCCGGGCAGCGGCCAGGCTGCGCAACTCGGTCAGCAGGTAGGCGCGCTGATGGCGGAGCACGGACGCCAGCGCGGCCGGGTCCGTCGCCTGCGCCGCGGCCATCACCTTGAGGAAGAAATCGTCGCGGTAGCCGCGTGTGCGCGCGCTCGGCTCGCTCAGCCAGCTGTCGAGTTCCTCCCGTCCCGCCGGAGTGATCCGGTGCACCAGCCGGTCGGGCTTGACCTGCTGCGGCTGGCGCTCGGACTCGATCAGGCCGTCGCGGGCCAGGCGGTCGAGGATCTGGTAGAGGTGACCGATGTTCAGCCCGCCCCACTGCTCACCCACCGCCAGCTCGAAGCTGCCCTTCAGCTCGTAGCCGTGAGCGGGCTTGGCCGCCAGCAGGGCCAGCACGGCGTGGTGGAGCGGCATATCTCGGTCTCCCGGCCCATAGCGGCGAGTTTGCCCAGTCGCCAGGCAGCACGCTTGAACTGCCGCCAGGCAAGGACCAGATTAGCCGTGTCCGCCGAGGAATGCCGATGAGCGACCGCACCCCCGACCGCGCGATCGAGGTTGATGGCGTCGAGCTTCGCCGTGTCACCAAGCGCTACCAGACCGGCAGCGACGAGCCAGCGGTCGGCGCGGACAACGTGAGCGTCCGCATCGAGCCCGGCGCACTGGTGGCGCTGACCGGGGCGTCCGGATCGGGCAAATCCACCCTGCTGCACCCGATCGGAGGCCGCGAGGACGGCGCGGGTCATCGACGACATCCGGCTCAGCGACGGCGATCCGGCCGACGAGGCCATCCGCAGGGCCGGCCTGCTCGGCTGAGCCGGCGGGCCGCTCCCGGCGCTTCGCGAATCAGGCGGCGCACGGCCGGGTAAGCTGGGATGCGCTGACGACACCGCCCGGGAGAGTCCTCGCGCAGCCAGCCGCGGGGCGCCGAAGGGGCAACATCCCCGGAACCTCTCAGGCATCAGGGACCGGGCGGGACAAGCGGCTCTGGAACTGCGTGCGCGGTGACACGCACACGTGGCGACAGAGGGGGACTCCGGCTGACAGCAACGCCAGGCAGCCCGGCGGCGGGCTACCGAGGAGGCTCCCATGAAGTTCGCTCAGCGTCATATCGGGCCGTCCGACGACGACCAGGCCCAGATGCTCAAATCGGTCGGTTACGCCTCGCTCGACGACCTCACCTCGGCGGCGCTGCCCGCCGGGCTGGCAGCCGACCGGGAGCTGAACCTCCCCGGACCGCTGACCGAGGAGCAGGCGCTCGCCGAGCTGCGCAGGCTCGCAGCGCGCAACCAGGTGCTGACCTCGATGATCGGCCTCGGCTACTACGGCGCTGTCACGCCCGCCGTGATCCGCCGCAACCTGCTGGAGAACCCGGCCTGGTACACCGCGTACACGCCGTACCAGCCGGAAATATCCCAGGGGCGCCTCGAGGCGCTGATCAACTTCCAGACCGTGGTCGAGGATCTGACCGGGCTGCCGGTGGCCGGGGCGTCCATGCTCGACGAGGCCACCGCCGCGGCCGAGGCGATGACCATGGCCCGGCGGGTGACCGGCAAGGGCCGGGTATTCCTCGCCGACACCGACTGCCTGCCGCAGACGCTGGCGGTGCTGGCCACTAGGGCGGAACCGCTCGGCATCGAGCTGGCCGTCGCGCCGGTCACGCCCGAGCTGATCGCGGCGCAGCCGGACGGGGAGCTGTTCGGCGTGCTGCTGCAGTATCCCGGCGCCAGCGGTGCGGTGCGCGACCTGGGTCCCGCGATCGGGGCGGCGCACGGCCGGGGCGCGGTGGCGGCGGTG
>JASHQP010000715.1 GCA_030039095.1 Streptosporangiaceae bacterium | reverse complement strand
CATCCGCTGGCCAACGTCATCTTCGGGATGCTGACCTACCTTCAGGTGGGTGCGGTCGTTCCGCTTGCCCTGCTCCTGCTCAGCCGCACCGGCCAGAATCCGGCCTCGATCGGCTTCACCAGGCCGCAGTTCCGCAGGGACATCTGGCCCGGCGTCGGCCTGGCGGCCAGCGGGTACGCAACGTCGTACGTGGCCGGGATCGTGATCGTGGCCGCGCTCGCGATCGCGATCGGCCGGCAGACCGCGCTCCGTCTGTTCAACCAGGTCACGATCGGCCACGTGCCCGCTTACTACATCCTCTACGGCATCACGATCGCGGCGGTCACGGCGATCACCGAGGAGACCCTGGTCAACGCGTACCTGCTGACCAGGCTCGAGCAGCTCGGCTGGAACCCGCGCTGGGCGCTGGTCTTCAGCCTGACCCTGCGCACCAGCTATCACGTGTACTACGGGCTCGGCTTCCTGTTCACGATCCCGCTCGGCTACTTCAACACCAGGTCGTTCCAGAAGCACCGGAGCGTAATGCGGCCGATCGTGGCGCACTTCCTCTACGACGCGGTGCTGTTCACGGTCAGCGTGCTCGTCTCCTGACCCCGATCAGAGCAGCCGCGCGAGCCAGCGCCTGATCACCTCGCCCTGCGCCGCCTGGAACGCGCGGACCGTGGGCAGCCCGGGCGGTGCCGGCCGCAGGGACTGGTAGGTGAAGTACCCGCCGAGAGCGCAGACGATCGCGGCCACCTGCCGCGGATCCGCGCTCCGGCCCGCCGCGGACAGCGCCAGCAGGTCGTCCAGTTCCGGGCCGCCCTGCATCGCGACGCTGGGGGCGAAGAACACGTGGTCGGCGAAGGCCGCACCGCGGCACGCGTGCGGCCAGTCCACGATCACGACGTCGTCGCCGGTGAGCAGGATGTTGTCGGCGCGGACGTCCGTGTGCAGCAGAGTGTCACCGGCGGTGTACGCGGTCCAGGTCGCCTCCAGGGCGGCGAGGTCGCCGAGATGCGCGCGCGACCACGCATCGAGCCCGCCCTGGGTGCCGGACTCCGCGAGCCTGCGCCATCCGGTGAACGCCCGGGCGTACTTCTCGCCGATCGCGGGCACCGCGATCGGCGAGGGCGTGAGCGCCGCGGCGAGCCTGTCCAGCGCCGCCGCGACCCGGCGCAGTTCCGCCGCATCCCACGGCTCCGCGGGGTGCCGTCCGTCGACGTCGTCCAGGATCAGCGCCACCCACGAGTCGAGGTCGACCGATCCGCGCAGCCGCGGGACGGGCAAGGCGGCGGTGAGAATGACCGGCTCGAGCGCCGTGAGGATGTCCCGCTCCTGCCGGTGAATCTTCACGCTGCGCTGATTCACGTCCGCCGAAACCGCCTTGACGAAGTACCGGCGCCCGTCCGCGCATACCACCCGGGCCGCGACCCCCGGGCTGAAGCCACCCGGCTGCGTCTTGGCCTCGGTCACCGGGGAGCCGCAGACCTGCTCGACGGCCAGCCGCACCCGGGCCGGGATGGCCTCCCAGGCGACGCGGACTCCGGCGGCTCGCGGGGATTGCATGTCTCTCAGCGTGCCGGCCCGGGCCGGTCACCGGCAAGTGATTTGCGGCCTGGGCTGCGTCAAAGTACTTGTCCCGCGACCGATATGCGCCATGCCGTTCCACTGGCTGCAGGGCTCACCGGTGCTGAGCCAGGTGCTGCCGGACCGCCCGTCGATCCTCGCCGACGGTGCCGCAGCCGCCGTGCTCGCGTTCTGGCTGGACCTGGCGCGCTCATCGCTCCGCCCGGCCTGGAACTGGCGGCGCTTCGTCGGGCCCAACAAGCAGGGCCAGCAGATGGTCTACATTCCGGGGCCGACCACGGCCGTCTTCGAGTACCTCGACGCCCTGTGGGCCGGCGATCCCATGACGGGCCAGCTCCCGCACGGGCTGATCCAGTCCGATCTCGCGTACTGGCGCCCAGCCGCGGTGATCGCGGTCGCCAGAGCGGGCTCGCGACGTCAGCGCGCAGCGGCGTTCCTGACCAGCTCGGCGAGGCGCGACGGCCAGACGGCCTCGTCCGTCGCGTCCAGTTCGGCCAGCGTCCACCAGCGCCAGGCCGCGATGCCGTCGGCCGCGTGCATCGCCTCGACGCCGTGGATCTCGCGCCGGGCCCGGTCGGTCCGCGCCAGGTAGAGGCGCTCGTGCTGGTGCACCATGCGCCCGCCGTAATCCATGTCGAAGCTGCGCCGGTCCACCTCGCCGAGGAGGGTCACGTCGCCCCAGCCGGTTTCTTCCTCGAGCTCGCGCAGCGCGGCGGAGGGATAGTCCTCGCCGTCGTCGAGGCCGCCGCCGGGCGTGGTCCAGTGATGACCGTTCGGCGGCCCGTCGTCGTAGCGCATCAGCAGCACCCGGCCCTCGGGATCCATCAGCAGGACCCGGGCGGCCCGGCGCACGGGGAGCGGATCGGCCATCCGCCAATCCTAACCGCGCGTAGGTCAGACGGCGGGCGGCCGTAGCGGTCAGCCCTGGGGCTGGCCGTACCGGGTCAGCCCTGGGGTGGCCCCGCTGGCTGGGGCGGGCCGGCCAGCCCCGGCCCGTTCCTTCGCCGCACCGGCGGCTGCTGCGAGGTCTCGGCCGTGGCCGATGACGCGCGTTCCCTTTGGGTCCGGTCGGCCCCGTTCGACGCGCGCCCACCGTTCGGCCCGCGGCCGTTCGGCCCGCGGGCCGCGTGGCGGGGACCGAGCCTCTTCAGGCGCACGGCCGGCCCGTCCGCGGGCAGGTCGATCGGCCCGTCCGCGGGTGCATCGGGGTCGAGGGTGTAGTCGGCACGCCGGGTCTCGTCGTAACCGGCCGGCAGCCGGATCGCGCGGAACACGAGCGTGAGCACGGCCGTGACGGCGAGGTTGAGCAGGAGAGCGGCGATCGCGATGTACACGACGTGGCCAAGGATGGGGGCCGTCGACGCGCCGAAGTGAGCCTGGCCGTTGCCGGGCGTCCGCCACGCCTCGACCGTGCCGTACGCCATGCCCGCCGCCCAGCCGATGACCAGGGCAAACCGGTGGAACCAGCGCGTGTAGAGGCCGACCACGATCGCCGGGAAGATCTGCGCGATCCAGATCCCGCCGAGCAGCTGCAGGTTGATCGAGAACGTCCGGTTCAGCTCCAGCACGAACAACAGCGCGCCAACTTTCATGACCAGCGAGGCAAGCCGGGCGACGCGGGTCTCTTCCGCCGGGGACGCGTTCGGCCGCAGCAGCTCCTTGTACACGTTGCGGGTAAACAGGTTCGCGGTGGCGATCGACATGATCGCCGCGGGCACGAGCGCGCCGATCACGATCGCGGCGTAGCCGATCCCGGCGAACCAGCCCGGGAACATGTGCTCGAACATCAGCGGCACCGACAGCTGGGTGTTGCCGCCATCCGCCTTGACGCCCGCGTTCACGCCAGGAACCGCGCGCGCCATGTAGCCGAAGAGCGCGATCAGCCCGAGCAGCAGCGTGAAGGCGGGCAGCGCGGCCAGGTTGCGCCGGACGACGTCGCGCCGCTTGGCCGCGTACAGACCGGTCACCACGTGCGGATACATGAACAGCGCGAGCGCCGAGCCGAGCGCGAGGGTCGCGAACGACCATTCCCCCGCTGGCGGCAGGTTCACGCCGCCGCGCGGCTTGCCGGTCGCTGGATTGATGGTCTTCAGCTGGGCCGACGCGACACCGAAGATGTGCCCCCAGCCGCCCAGCCTGGCCGGGATGTACAGGATCGCGACGATCACGACGATCCAGACCAGCGTGTCCTTCACGAACGCGATCAGCGCCGGCGCGCGCAGCCCGGCCAGATATGTATACGCGGCCAGAACAATGAACGCGACGATAAGTGGCAGGTCTTTCAGGATCCCGGTACTCGAGCCGCCGACTCCGAGCACGATCAGCACCGACTCGATGCCGACGAGCTGGAGCGCGATGTACGGCATCGTCGCGAGGATGCCGGTGAACGTGACCGCGAGACCGAGGCCCTGGGAGCCGTAACGGCCGCGGACGAACTCGCCGGGCGTGACGTAGCCGCGCGCTCGGGCAACCGACCACAGCCGCGGGGCGAAGATGAACACGATCGGGTAGACCACGATCTGGTAGGCCAGCGCGTAGAACCCCGCCGCGCCGACGGCATAGACGAGCGCAGGGACCGCGATCAGCGTGTACGCGGTGTAGATGTCGCCGCCGAGCAGGAACCAGCTGATGAACGTGCCGAAGCCGCGCCCGCCGAGCCCCCACTCGTTCAGGTGCATCGGGTCCTCGGCCGGGCGCCACCTGGCGGCGCCGAAGCCGACCAGGGTCACCGCGAAGAACGCCACGACGAGGATCGCGAACGCGACGGTGTTGACGTGGCTCACCGGCACGCCTCCCGGCTGGATGACCCGTCATCCGGTGGAGGCGCAGCTAATCCGGCAACGACTGGCAGAATCGTGAACGCGCGGCGCGTTCGGAGAACCGTGCCCCAGCGGATGGACTCTGCCATCGCGACCTCTCAGGGGGTGTGATGCAATGTGATGCGTTGCGTCAAGATGCCGCCTGGTGGCTTCGGATGTCCCCCCTCAGCCCACAAGATGCAATCGATAGTGCTGCGTCGATTCTGCACCGTAACAGGCCTGGTTACGACGTTTTCGGCACACTTTGACTAGTCTCGGCCCTGGAAGTCCCCCCACGGCGATGAACTGCACAGTGACAGGACACGCGGCCCGTTCGTCCGCGTCAGCCGGCCGCCAGGTCCTGGAGTTCCTGCTTGGTGATGTTGAGGTTGATGCCGCCGCCGAATCCGGCGACGTTGCCGGCCGGGATCACCACCTCCTTGTGGCGCAAGAAGCCCTCCCTGACCAGCACGCGAACCCCGGTCACCTGATGGCTGCCCGCGTCGATGCTGAGCGCACGGAGTTCACCCACGTCGCCGTCGGTGGCGTGAACATGATCGCCGCGGTGCTCCTCCTCCTCGGTCTCGGGGACGAGCTGGGGCACGAGATCGATGGTGGCCTCGGCCATGCCGCCGCGGACCGGCGGGCGCTGGCCGCCATCCCACCCGGGCTCGTCGTCCGCACCCCGCCAGCCGTCCGGGATCACCTCGACCGGACCGGGGCCCGGGACGATCTCCGCCAGGGTTTCCTCGGCGGGGTTGAGCTCCTTGAACTCGGCCTCTGTGCAGCGGAGCTGGATCGCGCCGGTGCCCGTGGCGTCGACGTGGTCCAGCAGAACCAGCCGGGCGAGCCCCGAACGGTGCCTCGGCTCGACCACGAGATGGGTCGCCGTCCGGGTGGCGCGGTCGACGACCACGCTCTTCACCTCGCCGGGCATCGTGTCACCGGCGCAGCGAGTCTCGCTCCCGATCTCGAGCGTGATCTCTGCCATGGGACCTCCTCGTTGCGGCGGGCCGGCGCCCGCTCGAAGACCGTGCGGCTAGCCTGCCAGCCGGAGCCTGTAGACGATGAAGTTCGGCACGCCGACGATGTCAGCAAGCTCGGACGGAAACCGCTCCAGCGCCTCCGCTGATGGCTGCGGCTCGGCGACGGCGTCGACGGCGAAACCCGCGCCGGCGAATGCGCCGACAACCGCCGACAGCGGCCGCCGCCAGAACTGCTGGGTCACCTCGACGTCGGCCTTGCGCCAGGTGTCGGTGACCAGTTCGGTGTCGAAGTAGCCGCCCTGCTGCCCCGGCAGGCGCGGCGCGAAAGGATGATCAAGGGAGATGACGGCCCACCCGCCGGGCCGCAGGGCCGACGCGAACGACCCGAGCGGAACGCTCCAGTCCCTCAGGTAATGCAGGGCGAGCGAACTGGTGACGCCGTCGAGCGACCGTGACCCGATCGGGAGCGGCTCCGCCAGGTCGGCCACCAGGAACGTGCCCCGGCCCTGGCAGCGCCGCCGGGCCTCGTCGACCATCCGCGGGCTCAGGTCGATGCCGATCACGTCGGCGCCCTGACCGAGCAGCCACTCGGCCTGCGCGCCCGAACCGCATCCCGCGTCGAGCACGGACGCGCCGGCAAGGTCGGCCGGCACCAGCGAGCGGAGCGCGGGCCGCTCCAGGAAGCCGTTGAAAGGCCCGTCGTCCGTGGTTGCCGACCAGACCGCCGCCAGCCGGTCATAGGCGTCGCGCGTCTGGCGATTGTGCTGGGTCTGGCTAACGGGGTCCGGAATCGTCACCACACGACCATAACTGCCCCTGGCCTGGGCCGGCTGGCCCCCGGTAGGCTCGCGATCATGAGCACCTAAGAAAGCCATGCTCGAGGGAGAGGCAGAGGCGATGATGTACCAGGTTGTGAACCCGGCCACCGGCGAGGTTGAGAAGGAGTACCCGACGGCCACCGACGCCGAGATCGCCGGCGTCCTGGACCGTGCGGGGCGCGCCTATCCGTCGTGGCGGCGGACGCCGATGACCGAGCGCGCGGAGGTCCTGCTCCGGGTGGCCCAGCTGTACAAGGAGAGGTCCGCCGACCTCGCCGCGATCATCACCCGCGAGATGGGCAAGACCACGGCCGAGGCCGTTGGCGAGCTCAAGTTCACCGTCGCCATCTACCGCTACTACGCCAACAACGGCGCCGACCTGCTCAGGGACGAGCCGCTGAAGTCCAACACGCCGGGCACGGCGTGGGTGCGCAAGTCCCCGGTCGGGGCGCTGCTCGGGATCATGCCGTGGAACTACCCGTACTACCAGGTGGCCCGGTTCGCGGCCCCCAACCTGATGATCGGCAACACGATCGTGCTCAAGCACGCGCCGCAGTGCCCGGAGTCGGCCACGGCCATGGAGCAGATCTTCCACGAGGCCGGGCTGCCGCACGACGCGTACATCAACGTGTTCGCGACGAACGAGCAGGTAGCTGGCATGATCGCCGACCCGCGGATCGCCGGGGTGTCGGTGACCGGCAGCGAGCGGGCCGGCTCGGCCGTGGCCGCGACGGCCGGCCAGAACCTGAAGAAGGTCGTGCTCGAGCTGGGCGGCTCGGATCCGTTCATCGTGCTGGACGGCGCCGACCTGCCGGCCGTGGCCAAGGCGGCGGCCGAGGCCCGGATGGAGAACGGCGGCCAGGCGTGCAACGCCTCCAAGCGGATGATCGTGACCGAGGACGTCTACGACGATTTCGTGTCCGAGTTCACCGCCGCGATGTCCGGCTACACCACCGGCGACCCCTTCGGCCCGGCCACGTCGTACGGCCCGCTGTCGTCGGAGCGGGCGGCCCAGATCCTGATGGAGCAGATCGACGACGCGGTCAGCAAGGGCGCGACGGTCCACCTGGGCGGGCACCGGCTGGACCGGCCCGGGGCGTTCGTCGAGGCCACCGTGCTGTCCGGGGTGACCCCGGAGATGCGCGCCTACCGCGAGGAACTGTTCGGGCCCGCGGCGGTGGTGTACAAGGTGGCCAACGCCGACGAGGCCGTCGACCTGGCCAACAGCAGCTCCTACGGCCTCGGCGGCGCGGTGTTCTCCAGCGACGAGGGGCTCGCCCTGGACGTGGCCGACCGGCTCGATGTCGGCATGGTCTGGGTCAACCAGGCCGAAGGCGGCGGGCCGGAACTGCCGTTCGGCGGGACGAAGCGCTCGGGCGTCGGCCGGGAACTCGGGCCGCTGGGCATCGACGAGTTCGTGAACAAGAAGCTGATCCACACCACGCCCGAGGGCGAGCAAGCCGGCTAGCCCGGCCAGGCCGCGTCGGTCCGGCCCGGAATCCGAGATTTCGGGCCGGACCCAGGGGTACTTCACCGGCGGGAAGCGATGGACATACGCCGCCAGGGCTGCAGCGCTTGCGGCCCCAGCGGTCGGTCAGCTTTCCGCACGGGATCATCAGGGCGGCCATGACCAGCAGGAACAGCATGATGCACACCTGCACGCCCTGCACAAGCGCACAGCCAGTGGATCGAAGATCAGGCCGAGCAGCACCGGCGCGTTGGCGTCAGCGGCATGGACCCGGACATCGCCGATGCCGCACGGCGGCTGGCTGGGGAGCCCGGCACCGAGGAGTAGGGCACAGCCATCAGGCGGCTGCTACCTGAGACCAAGAACGGTCAGCAACGCTTCATCGATGCCCCACTGCTGCTCCGGAGTGACCCGGCCGACCAGCTCTCCCAGGCGGCTGGCGTCGATAGCGCCAACCTGCTCGACAAGGACGCGGGTGATCTCACCCAGCAGGTGGATCTCGGGGCGGAAGGACGCAGGCCTCGCGCTGAGCGATGTCGGAGCTACCAGCACGACGGAGCGCGGCAGGAACTCGCTCGCTTGCACGATGACGCCATACCGGCGCCCTTGCTGCTCGTGGCCGACGCCTCGTGGAGTGCGGAATTCGTGAATGTCACCCCGGAGCACGCATGCTCTCCATGAACGCGGCGACCTCGAGCATCTCGTTCCGGTCCTCATCATCCGCTTCAAGTGCTGCTACCTCAGCGGCCAGTTCCGAGCGCTTCCTGAGGCGGCGTGCGCTGTCGAGGATTGCCTGGCGTATGGCTTCAGATCTGCTCACACCGGTCGCCTCGAGCAGCGCCAGCGCCTGCAAAGCTTCGGAGTCGAGGCGGACACTGATAGCCGGTGCCATAACAGAAGTGTATCACGATGCGTCATACACGGACGGCTGGATGGCTGCCGCCGGCCGGCTGCGGCTGCTTCGCGAAGGTCGTCCCGCTTGCTCAGGCGCTGACGGCGGTCTCGCCCGGCTGGGTGTCTGCCGGGACTTCGTCGGTCAGCTGGCGGATGCCGGGGACAAGAAGGAGGGAGAGGATGGCAGCCAGCTCGATCAGCCCAGTTGCCCATAGCACGGTATGGGCCCCGAGGGCGGCGCCGACGGGTCCGGCGACAGCCAGTCCCACCGGGTAGACGGCCAGGGACGCGAACCAGTCGTAAGAGCTGACCCTCGACAGGATCCGCTCGGGGACCTGCCGCTGCATGGTGGTGGTGAACTGGCTGTAGAACACGATCAGACCGGTCCCGCCAAGGGCGGCGAGCGCGGCGATGGCCGGCAGCGGCAATCCGGCCGCGAAGGCCAGCGATGGCAGGGGAAGGAAGCAGGAGGCGGATACGGCCAGGCGCAGCGGATGACGAGGCCGCAGGCGCATGGTCAGCAGGCCTCCAGCTACCGACCCGGCGCCCCAGACAGTGGCCACGGTTGCCCAGGCGGCAGCTCCGCCGTAGGAACGCTGGCTGATCACCGGCCCGAGGACGAAGTAGGCGGTGATCATGAAGTTGAACACCGCGGATACGGCCACAATGGTCCACAGCCACGTGCGGGACCGGAACTCATCCCACCCTTCGCGCAGGTCGGTCACGAAGCGCTGGCGGGACGGCCGGGGCGCCGCGGTAAGGTCCAGCCTCGCCAGGAACGCCACGCTCACCCCGAAGCTGACGGCATCGGCCACGATTGCCCACCCAGGGCTGGCGGCTACCACCAGAAGACCGGCGAGCGCGGGCCCGGCGATCCCGGCCCCGCTCGAAGCCACCTGCTGGATCTGGTTGGCCTGCTGCAGGTTCGCCTTGCTGACCACGGCCGGCGTGAGCCCGGTGGAGGCTGGCATGAACAGAGCCCCGGCCGTCCCCTGCACGGCGGCCAGCGCGGCGATCACCCACACCCGAGGGTGGCCGGTGATCAAGAGCAGGCCGAGGGCTGCCTCGGCGGCGCCCCGGACCGAGTCAGCTCCGAGCATCACCGCCCGCCGGGAGAGGCGGTCTGCGATGACGCCTCCTGCCAGGAGGAATACCACCTGCGCCGCCGCCTCGGCGCCCAGCACATAGCCGAGGTCAGCTGGTGAATGGGTGAGGTCCAGTATGGCGAAAGCGAGCGCCACGGGTACCAAGGCATTGCCGAGCGATGACACCGACTGCCCGATGAACAGCAGCCTGAAATTGCTTTCTCGTAGCGCACCCACCATCGGAGAGTCTCACAATCCACCGCCAGGAGTTCTTCGATATCTGCCGAGCGTTCGCAGCGACCGCGAGTGCCCGCGACGGACCCTCGCTGCCTGGGTGTAACTGCACGCCAACTGCACGGCCACCTTCCTCGTAACCGCCCGTAGCTTGCAGGATCTGGAGCGCGCGTCGCTGGCGCGTCCCGAGCTGGGCGACGGGCCGCAGCCTTCCTCGTCCTCAGTTATTCCGGTGGGCCGAACTTGATCAGTCGTGGCATGCTGCTGTCCGGCTCATGTGCGGCTCTACACGAATCTGTCGAGGCCAGCGCCGGAGCCACGTAAATAGGCTTGTTCGTCACCAGCTGAGTGCTGGCCTGTCCAGGAGGAGATGCCGTGGTCACCATCTTCAAGGCCGGTCCTGCCGCATCGCCCGGACCCGAAGCCTGCTGATCATTCTGTTCTGAAGCCCTTCGCGCTGTCCGGGATGCTGCGGCCCGTGCCCTAGCCGTAGCTGTTCTCGGAGGTCTCCTGTGCATGGGTTTTTTCGGCGACCCCGCATTGCGCCTGGCGCATCGCGGCCGGTTCGCCCGTCTTTTCGTGATGCCCGCTTTGGGTTGCTCGTCGCTGGCGAAACCGTCAACTCGATCGGCGGCTGGGCGTCAGCGATCGTGTTGTGGGGCTTCGCGGCCTACCGGTTTAATGCCAGCCCGTACGCCGTCTCGCTGACTATCGTCTGCTGGGCCGCGCCGCCCGCTGTTCTCAGCCCGCTCCTGGGCGTCTGGGTCGACCGGATCGGGCCGAGAAAAGCGCTGGTGACGGGCTACATCGCGGCGGCAGGCGCCGCGCTCGGCATGGCGGCCGCAGGATCACTAGCCGTGCTCGACGTCGCAGCGGTCAGCTACGGCATCGCGCGCTCGCTTGCAGGACCGGCCGCTAGCGCACTGCCGCCGAGGATCGTCGCCGACGATGACCTGCTGGCGGCCAACGCCCTGCTAGGTGGCGCCTCGTCGGCTGGTGCTGTCGCCGGCCCACTGGCGGCCAGTGCAGCCCTGGCCCTGTCCGGGTTCCCGGCGGCGTTCATCCTCGATGCGGCCAGCTACCTGCTCGGCGCGGCGGTGGTCCTGCCGCTCCCGCTCCGGCCAGCTCCGGCCCCGGAGCAGACGAGCTGGCGCCGCGATCTCCTGGACGGCCTCGAGCTGGTCGCCCGCCACCGCAAAGTGCGGCTCATCGTGGTGATGAGTGCCGCAGTGACTTTCACCTCCGCGGCCTTCCTGGTGGTGGAGCCGCTGTACGCGCGGCATGTGCTGCACCGCCCGCCCTCGCAGTTCGCCCTGTTCGAGGCCGCGGCCGGGAGCGGGGCCATCCTGGCCAGCCTCATCATCCCCCACCTCGAGGACCGTCTCACCGGGCGCCGGGTCCTGGGCGCAGCCGCCGCCTGTTACGGCCTTGCCGCGTGCCTGTTCGCCGGCACCACCCTCGTGCCGGCCGCCTACGTCGGCGCGTTCACCTGGGGCGTCACAGGCGCGGTATTCGGCACGGTCACGATCACTACCCTCCAGCAGGCCTCACCCCAGCAAGCCCACGGCCGGATCATGGGTGTCACCACTGCCATCGGCTCCTGGGTCGAGACCCTCGGGCTCCCGCTGGGCGGGGTGATACTGGCCGCCTTCGGCATCCGTGCCGGAGCCATCGCCCTAGCCGGAGTCGCCATCCTGGCCGGGCTCACCTACCTGACCATCGCCGCCACACACGAGGAAGGACGAGTTCCTGCTCTGCCCCCGTCTTCCTCGTAGGCGCCGAATCCCTGCTGAGTGGCCGCCGTGTCAAGGCCGGCGAAGCCGATCGCGTGCGGCGGCCCGCAGGGCCGCCATTGACGCGGTGGCCGCGAGCTGGACAATCGAGAGCGAGGACGACAGGTCAGCAAAGCCATCGGCGTGCCTGTGAGCCTGCCTGATCGGAGGGAAGCTGCCGGGCGGCGGCGCGGCCGCACGCGCGGGGCCACCAAGGCTGAGCGCGGCGCGGGAAGCGCCGCCGCGGTGCCGCGCAGCGGCGCCCCTCTTGATAACTGCCAAGGATTATTTCGGCAACC
>JASHQP010000714.1 GCA_030039095.1 Streptosporangiaceae bacterium | reverse complement strand
CGGAACCACGGCCGGGCCGCCCGCCGGGCCGCCCGCCGCCGAGCTGATCGCCGCCGGGTTCGAGCTCGAGAACGCCGACGCGCCGCTGCTGCATCAGGGCATGAACCTGGCCGACCTCGCGCACGTGCTCGACCTGGCCGGTGCCGGGGTGATACCGGCGGATGCGGCGCGCGGCCTGCTCGCACTGCTGCTCGAGACGCTGCTGATGCCCGCGGAGCAGTTTCCGTACGAGCCAGGCTACGGGGAGCCCTACAACTCCCGTGAGCGCTACTTCGCCGGCCGCGTCGGCGATGTGGCCGGCTGGCTGCACGCGGGCCGTCCGCGCCGCGAGGCCCTGCGGATCGCGTTCCGGCTGTGCCTGCGTGACGCGCTGACCGACCTGATCGAGGCGGCCGCCGACCTGGGCGCCGAGCTGGGCGCCGTGGCCGGCCGGCACACCGGGACGCTGATGGCCGACCAGACCTACCTGCAGCACGCGCAGCCGTCCTCGTTCGGCCACTACCTGCTGTCCTTCGCCTTCCCGGTGCTGCGCGAGTGCGGGCGCCTCGACGAGGCGCTGGCCTGGACCGACGCCAGCCCCGGCGGGGCGGGCTGCGTGAACGGAACCCGGCTGCGCACCGACCGGGCGAACGTGGCCAGGCTGCTCGGCTTCCGGGCGATCGCGGAGCACACACGCGACGCCATGTGGCAGACCGACGGCCTCGTCGACATGCTCGCCGCAGCGGCCGGGCTGCTGCTGACCCAGTCCAAGCTGGCCGAGGACCTGGAGATCTGGGCGAGCCAGGAGTTCGACTACGTGAGCCTGGCCGACGGCTACAGCCGGGCCAGCGTGCTGATGCCGCAGAAGCGCAATCCCTATGCGCTGTCGATCATCCGCGGCGCCGCCGGCACGCTCATCGGCAAGCTGACCGCCCTGCTCGCGGTGGCCAAGACCCCGTCCGCGCGCAGCGACAACCTGATCTTCGCGTACGGCGAAGTGCCGAGAGCGCTGGAGCTCGCGCTGCGCACGACCAGGCTGAGCCGGGGCGTGGTGGCGACGCTCGAGGTCAACACGGCCCGGATGGCGGCCGCGCTGGAATCGGGCTTCTCCCAGGCCACCGATCTGGCCGAGTACATCATGCAGGCGTGCGGCATCGACTACCGGACCGCCTACCGGGTGGTCGGCCACGCGGTGCGCGAGGCCAGCGCGGCCGGCCTGCGCGGCATCGACATCGACGGGCCGCTGCTCGACCGGGCGGCGGCCGCGGTCACCGGCCAGCCGCTGCGGCTGGCCGGGCACGACCTGTCCGCCGTGCTCGATCCCCGGCAGATCGTGCAGGACCGGACGGGCCTCGGCGGTGCCGCCCCGGCCGAGGTCGCGCGCATGGCAGCGGAGGTGCAAGCGCAGGCGGCCGAGCGGGCGGAGGAGGCGCGCCGCTGGCGCACGGCCTACCGGCAGGCGCAGGACGCCCTGATCGCGACCGCGCGCCGCGAAACCGGCGCCGGGCAGCAATGAGCCATCGAGAAGCGAGGAAGCCATGACCGATCTGGCCGGCCGGCCGACGGCCCTCCCGGAGGCCGTCAGCGTCGTCAACATCGGGCTGCCGCTGTTCGCCGACGCCGTCGCCGCGCAGGGAGCGGATGTCGTCTCCGTCGACTGGAGGGTCCCGGCCGGCGGCCATTCCGCCGCCGTCGCCGCCCTCGGCCGGCTCTACGGGCAGCACGGGCGGCAGATCGACGAGGCGAACGCCGAGGTGGTGCGCAGGCTGGATTCCGGTGTGCCGCTCCTGGCCGGCATCACCACCGTGGCCGAGGCGGTGCCCGGCCTGCCCGAGCGGACGCTGCTGCACTGCGGCCCGCCGGTCAGCTACGCCGATGCACCCGATCCGCTGCGCCGTTCGATGCGCGCTGCCGTGGTGGCCGAGGGCTGGGCCTCCGATCCGCGCAGCGCGGACAGGATCCTTGAACGGGACGCGATCCACCTTGGCCCGGCCAGCGAGCACCGGATCGTGGTGCCGATGGCAACGGCCCTGGAACCGGGTGCTCCGGTGTACGTGGTGGAGAACGCGGCGGGCGGCACGACCGCGTTCGCGCCGGTCTGCCAGGGCCCGGGCGAGGTCGCGTGGTTCGGCTCCGACAGCGCGGCGGCGATCGAGCGCCTCGGGTTTCTCCGCGACGTGGCCGCGCCGGTGATCCGCCAGGTCCTGGACGCCTCCGGCCCGGTCGATGTGCTGGCGCTGGCGGCGCAGGCGGTCGCCATGGGCGACGACATCCATGTCCGCACCCAGGCCGCGACCAACCTGCTCATCCGGGACTGGCTGCCGTACCTGGCTGCGCTCGATGACCCGCGGCGCGTCCCGTTCACGCGCTTCCTGTCCGGCAATCACCTGTTCTTCCTGACCATCGCGATGGCGGCGGCCAGGTCGCTGACCGAATGGGCGGCCCAGGTCCACGGCGCGTCCATCGTGACCGCGATGGCGCGCAACGGCACCACGTTCGGGATCCGGCTGGCAGGGTCGGACCGGTGGTTCACCGCTGCGGCGCCGGAGGTCGGCCACGCGCTGTACTACCCGGGCCAGGGCGCCGAGACCAGCGCGCGGGACATCGGCGACAGCGCGGTGCTCGAACTGGCCGGCCTCGGCGCGGCCGCCGCGGCCGGGTCGCCCGCCGTCGCGCAGTTCCTGGGCGGGTCGATGGCCGCCGCGGCCGGCCTGACCGACCGGCTCGCCGCGATCTGCGTCGGGCGATCGGGCCGCTTCAAGATCCCGGTCCTCGGGATGGCGGGCACGCCTCTCGGCGTGGACCTGCGGCGCGTCGTCGAGCTCGGCATCACCCCCGCGATCACCACCGGGATCCTGCACCACAGCGCCGGGACCGGACAGGTGGGTGCGGGCGTCGCCGAGGCACCGCTGGGGTGCTTCGCCGATGCGGTCGCGGACCTGGACCTCCGGCTCGGCGGCGAGCAGGCTCAGTCAGCGGACGGCTGACCGGCCGGGCCACGCACCGGCACGCCGCCGATCGCCACCTCGATGGGCGGCGACGACGCGATCGTGTTCGACACGTAGCACACCCGCAGCGCCGGCTCGATCAGCGGGCCGACCACGTCCGCCGGTGCGCTGGTCGCCACGTCGAGCGCCAGCCTGCAGAACCTCGGCCCGTCGTAGGTCCCGGTGGCCGTGACGGCCAGGCCGGGCAGGTCAGCGCCGCGCTTGGCCGCCGACCACTGCAGCGCGAGCGCATAGCAGGAGGCCATGGCCGCGAGCAGGTACTCGGTCGGCATCGGCCCGGTGCCGGTGCCGCCCGCGCTCTCCGGCTCGTCGACGACCAGGTCGAATCCGGCCGCGGTGACCCGGCACCGCCAGCCGCCCTCCCACCGGGCAACGACCGAGTTCGTCAGCGGCCGGTCATCCGGCATGGCTGGCGCCCGGTGGCGGGCCGTGGCCGGCCCGCCCGCCGCGCACGGTCGTCAGACGGTCCACGTGTTGAGCTGGAACGCGCCGGCGCGCCAGGCGGTGAGCGCGGAGTCGAGCACGTCGAGTGGGTTGAACGCCTGCACTCCGTCGATGAGGTCCTCCTCCCGGAACCCGTAGAGCGCGCCCATCGCGAACCGGCAGGCGTAGACCTTCGCGCCCTCCTTGAGCAACGTCTCGATCTGGCGGTTCCCGGCCAGGTTGCCGGGGAAGCCCTCGGTGCCGACCGTCGGGTAGCCGCGGTGCCGGGAGGCGAGCATGACGCCCGGGCCGTACAGGATGATGGACACGTCGAAGCCCTTGCGGACCAGGCGGGTCGAGGTGAGCAGGTTCACCAGTGACACCGAGCCCTCGAACGGGACGGAGTGGATGAAGACGAACGCCTTCTCCCCGGGATTGGCGCGGATGTCGTCGAACAGCTTCTCTTCGGTCTTGTACAGCGACTCGCCCGCATCGGCGCGCGGAGACTCGACGGTGATCGGCATGGCTGCTCCTGACTGTTGTTCGGATTTTTGTTGGCGGGTGGATCGTTCGCGGCTCAGCCGGCGGGGCCGCGCGGGCGCATGCCGGTCGTCCACGTCATGCGGTGGCTCCCTGGCATGCGCCGCATGATCGCCGAGCGCACGCGCCAGGGCACCGCCCGGTAGGCCGGGACGTACACCCGGAGCCAGAAGATGTCCGCACCCCGGGGCCGGGGCGGCGGGGGCACCCCGTACTTGGCGGCGATCTGCCGCTGCGCAGCGATCATGAGGTAGCGCTCCGAGGTGGCCCGCAGCCAGCGCGAGAACGCCATGTCAGCGCCCGAGCCCCGAGAGCAGGTTCTGCGCCGCGAGCGCGATCGGCTCGTTCAGCGCCCCGATCGGGGGGGAGTACACGTTCTCCATCGTCGCGAGGTCATCGATGGTGATGCCGGTGCGGACCGCCATGGCCAGGAAGTCGGCGCGCTCCTTGATGCCCTCGGAGCCGACCATCTGGGCGCCGATCAGCCGCAGCGAGCCCGGCTCGGCCAGCAGCTTGACCCGGATCTTCTTGACCCCGGGGTAGTACCGTGCCCGGGAGATGCCCTCGGCAGCCCCGACGACGTGCGGGATGCCGAGCGCGGTGGCCAGGGTCTCGCTGAACGAGACGCCGCCGATCATCCACTCGCCGGCCACCATCCCCCACGGCACGCTCACCGGCTGGTAGGTTCGCCGGCCGCCCGCCGCATTGGTGCCCGCGACCTTGCCCTGCGCGTAGGCATGGCTGCCGGACAGGCCCTGGATCGGGATCTGCGTGACGCTGTGCGGCACCTCGACGCAGTCGCCCGCCGCCCAGACCCCCGGCGTGGTGGTGCGCATGCCCTCGTCGACGATCACCCCGCCGGCCGACCCGATCTGGAGCCCGGCCGAGCGGGCCAGCGCGGCGTTGGCCTGCTTCCTGGTGCACACCACCGCCAGGTCGCAGCGGATCTCCCCGTCCGACGTGGTCACCGAGCGCACCGAGCCGTCCCCGGTGAATCCGGTGAGCACGGTGTTGAAGTGCAGCTTCGCCCCCATCTCGAGCCAGGAGTCCTGCACCGGGCCGGCGATGTCCGGGTCGGTCGCCGCGGCGAGCGCCCACGCGTCCGGGTCGACCAGGTGCGTCTCGATCCCCCGGTGGCACAGCGCGGTCACCATCTCCAGGCCGAGCGGGGACGCCTCGATCACCACCGCGGACTTGACCCCGTCGAGGACCTTGTCCCACTCCATCGCCCGGCGGATGTTCTTGACGTAGTACAGGCCGCCCAGGTCGGCGCCGGGCACGCCGGTCGGGGCGTACTCGAAGCCGGTGCACACGATCAGCTTGTCGTAGCCGACCTCGCCCTCACCGCGGACCGCGACCGTCTTCGCGCCGGTGTCGGCCCCGGTGACCTCCGTACCGTAATGGACGTCGATGCCCGAGTCCTCGTACGTCTGCTTGGTCGCCAGGAACAGCCGCTCGAAGTCCGGGATCTCCTTGCCGTGCACGTAGGGGATGCCGCACGGGCTGTACCCGACGTCTTCGAACTCGGTGTACACGCGGACGTCGGCGGACGGATCCGTAGCCTTGGCCGCCCCTGCGGCCCCGATGCCGGCCGCGCCGCCGCCGATCACCACGATCCGGTGCGCCACCTGTACCCTCCTCGTACGAGTAGGGAAGTCACCATTTAGTATCCGCGACGCTTCATTCACTATACTGGCCGTGGCGCTGATGCACGTCAAGAGACAACGATCAGCCAGGACGATGGGAACCCCCCCATGAACCGACTTCCGCGCACCCAGCCACGCACGCAGGGCCCACCGTGCCTCGATGCCCAGTCCATCGCACCCGGCGAGGACGCGAGCGATGACCTCGAGCGGATCGTAGGCTCGATCGGGCTGAAGGTGTTCAGCCTGCGCAAGAGCATGGGGCTCTCGCTGCAGCAGCTCGGCGAGCGTTCCGACGTGTCGGCGGCGGCGATCCACAAGATCGAGCAGGGCGGCATGGTGCCGACCATCACCACGCTGCTGAAGATCGCCGGTGCGGTCGGCCGCCCCGTCTCATACTTCGTCGAGGAAGACGGCAACCGGGAGGACCTGGCGGTGCTGACGCCCGTGGACGCGTCCCGGCCGGTCTACACCTCGCACAAGGGCATCTCGCTCAACAGCATTTCCGGCCCCTACGCGCGCTTCCTGCTGGCCGGCGCCCGTGCCACGGTGGCACCGGGCGCCAGCAGCGGCCGGAAGCCGATGCAGCACCCCGGCGAGGAACTCATCCATCTGACCGAGGGCCAGCTGGAGTTCACCGTCGCCGGCCAGTCCTTCCACCTGCAGCCCGGGAGCTCGCTGCATTTCCGCGGGGACCAGCCGCACACCTGGCGCAACCCCGGCGACACCGACGCCAGGGCCGTCTGGATGGCGCTGCGACCCCAGTAGCCCCGGCGGCCGGCGGCCCCTGGCTCCCGGCGCGGCCGGGCCAGCCGCTCAGCGCCCGAACACCCGGCCGCCGTTGACGTGCAGGATCTCGCCGGTGACGAACGATGCCTCCGGCGAGGCCAGGTACCGGACGGCCGCGACCACGTCGGCGGCCGAGCCGGTCCGGCCCAGCGGTGTCTCGTCCAGCACCTGGCTGCGCGCGGCGTCCGGGAAGTCGGCGTTGAAGTCGGTGCCGGCGATGAAGCCGGGTGCCACCGCGTTGACCGTGATGGCGTCCTGGCTGAGCTCACGGACCAGCGCGTAGGTCAGCCCGTGCAGGGCGGCCTTCGACGTGGCGTACGCGATCGAACCGCCGTGCCCACCGAGGAACGCGGTGACCGAACTGATGTTGACGATGCGCCCGCCCGGCCTGGTGAGGTGCGGGATCGCGGCCATGCTGGCCAGGAAGGTGCCCTTGAGGTTGACCCGCATCACCTCGTCCCACAGCCGCTCGGCCGTCTCCAGCGCGGTGTCGGTGCGCACCCACCGGGCCTGCCCGGCGTTGTTGACCAGGACGTCGAGCCCGCCGAACTCGGCGCAGATCTCGCCGATCGCGGCGCTGATCTGCGCCCGGTCGCCGACGTCGGCGGCGCGGGAGGCGATCGGGGTCCCGGCCGGGCTGCGCTCGGCGAGCTGGCCGGCCGTCTCGGCCAGCCGCTGCTGGTCCCGGCCGATGAGGCCGACGGCGAAGCCGTCGGCGGC
>JASHQP010000713.1 GCA_030039095.1 Streptosporangiaceae bacterium | reverse complement strand
CTCACCCCGCCCCGCACCCCCGCCCACCACACCCGGCACACCCCCACCCAGCACACCCCCACCCGGCACACCATCACGAGCGTCGGCGTTGGTCATGATCGAAACCTCCTGACGGACAGCGGGCAGGGCGGGCGTCACGGACAGCGGGGGCGTCGGCTCAGCAGATCATCGAGGTTCCGCCGTCTACGACGAGATTGGCCCCGGTCACGTAGGAGGCCTCCGCCGAAGCGAGAAACAGCGCCGCGTAGGCGACTTCCTCGGGACGGCCAACCCGCCCGAGCACGATGCGCGGAGCGCGTTCGGGTGGCAGCGCGAATGCGCCGGCCGCGTCCGTGGCCGGCGTCGCGATCGGGCCGGGGCTCACCGCGTTCACCCGGATTCCGTGGCGGCCGCCCTCGACCGCGAGCTGGCGGGTCAGACTGAGGACCCCGCCCTTGGCGGCTCCGTGCGCATTCTGCGGGCCGATCCAGGCCCCGCCGGTCGCGACGATCGACGCCGTATTGACAATCGCACCGCCGCCCCGCGCGACCAGGTGGGGCCAGACAGCCCGGCTGACCAGGAAAACGATGTGCAGCTCGTTGCGGATCGTGAAATACCAGTCGTCGATCCCGAGCTCATCGATCGGCCCCATCCGGCCTGCGCCCGCGTTGTTGAACAAAATGTCCACACCGCCGTAGCGCTGCGCCGCCTGCTCGACCCACTCCCGGGCGACATCGGCCTCCGCGCAGTCCACCGGGGCCATACCGGTCATCTCACCGCCGGCCGAGCGGACCATCCGCTCGGTCTCGGTGTTGCCGTCAGCATTCAGGTCACACCCGACGACCCTGGCGCCCTCGGCGGCGAACAGCAGCGCGGCAGCACGACCCATCCCGCCGCCCGTCCCGGTGATCAGCGCGACCTTACCGTCAAGCCTGTCCATGGCCGCTGCCGACCGGTCAGGCGACCCGGTCGGGGACGGCGTCCAGGCCGCCGTCGACGAATGTCCGCACGAGGCTGGCGAACACCTCGGGCCGGTCCCCCTTCATGTCATGGGCGGCCGCCTCGACGATGACGACCTTGCTGCGCGGCGCCTTCTCGTAATGCTGCGCGAAGATCGCCGGCGGGAACATCTGCTCATGCTCCCCGAAGACCGTCAGAACGGGGATGTCCGAGCCGGCCAGCGCCTCCGCCAGTTCCGGGTCGTTCGCTCCGTGCGGGCCGATGCTCATCATGAACTGCATGACCCGTGGCTCGAGGTGCCGCTCACGCTGCCGGCTGGGCTGGAAATTGAAGACCGAGGGACTCGGCGGTCCCGAGCGTTCCGGGCCGCCCGCGCGGAAGGCCGCTGGAGACTCCAGCACCAGATGAGAGGCGGGCGCACCCCACCCGAGCGCCGCCCACAGCGCGACCGGCGCGCCAATGGAGGTGCCCACCAGGATCACCGGGTCCAGGCCGAGCGCAGCGACGGCTGCGGCGATCGTCCCTCCCATCTCCTTCAGCGTCTTGGTACGGGTGTTCGGGACCGATCCCCAGCCGGGCATCTCCAGCGCGACCACACGGAAGTTGCTGGCGAGCAGGCCATACACCCCATCCTGCACGTTCAGGCCATCACCGCCATGGATCATGACCAGGTTCGGTCCCGAGCCGGCTTCGGCATACCTGATGTCGAACCCGTCCGCGCTCACGGTTGCGGTGGTGAAGGCGGCGCTGCCGCTGGGAGACGAGTTCATCCGGGCTCCTCGCTCGAGGACTGATATGTCACAACCTTGGCTTCACTATTTCTGTTTGTCAACGTCGAGGCGCGGACGGCCGGCATGGCTATCGCCAGCGTGACCGCGAGCGCAGCCAGCGTGCCGACGGCGATCGTGAGCGTCATCGAGGCGCCGGTCGCCCCGGCGACGGCGGTAACCAGCGGGGGCGTCAGCGAGCCGCCGAGGAACTGGGCGGTTCCCAGCACCGCTGAGGCGGTTCCCGCGCGCGGCGCGTGGTGCAGCAGCCCCAGCGCGGTGAGGTTGGGCTGGAGCAGGCCCATGCAGGCGACGACCACGAACAGCGGCGGCAGGAGGCCGCTCAGGCCGAGCCGGAGCTCGACGGCGGCAGCACAGGCCACACCCGCCGCCGCGGCCAGCCCGAGCGCCGCCAGCAGCATCCGGGGCGCGCCGATCCGCCGGACCAGCCTGGCGTTGAGGTAGCCGCCCAGCATGATCCCTGCGGAGTTGACCCCGAACACGTAGGAAAACGCCTGAGCGCTCAGCCCGTAGTGCACCTGCAGCACAAACGAGCTCACCGAGATATAGGTGAAGAACGAGCAGCCGACCAGCAAGATGGCCGCCGTGCAGCCAACGAACGCCCGGTCGCGCCACAGGCTGGTCATGGCGTGCGGCAGCTCGCTCTGCCCGCCGGCGGGGCCCGAGGAGGGCAGCGTTTCGGGCAGCACCGCCGCACAGGCCAGCAGCACGAGCAGGCCGATCAGGAACAGGACGACGAACAGGCCGCGCCAGTCCGTGAGCCGCAGCAGCTGGCCGCCCAGCAGCGGTGCGATGACCGGGGCGGCGCCCGTGACCAGGCCGAGCAGTGAGAAGATGCGTGCCAGCTGGTGACCTTCGTAAATGTCGCGGACCACCGCGCGGGCGATGACGATCCCCGCCGCACCGGCCAGCCCCTGGACCAGCCGCAGCACGATGAGCACGGCAACGTCTGGCGCTGCCGCGCACAGCAGGGCGGTCGCTGCGTAGACGGCCACGCCCACGAGCAGCGGCCGACGCCGGCCGACGCGGTCGCTGAGCGGGCCGGCCACCAGCTGGCCGGCTGCCAGCCCGATCATGCAGACGGACATCGTCCACTGGGCCAGCGCGTCGGAGGTGTGCAGGCTGGTGGCCAGCTGCGGCAGGGCCGGAAGGTAGAGGTCGAAGGAGAGCGGGGCGAACGCCGACAGCGCGCCGAGCAGCAACAGAACGCCAGCGCGATGGCGCGGGCTGCGCAGGACCGTCATGTCACCGCCCTCGGTCCAGCTGGGCAGGCATCGGTCAAGCCCTCGGCCGGTGGTCGTTTGATATGCCAAAAATCTTTCACAGATATTTCAGTATGTCAAACGCGGCACCACGTTCTGGGCGGTCCGCAAAGGTGAGGGCCGGCTGTCCAGGGATAGGCCGTCAGGTCCGGCGCTGGCCGCCCATGGACTTCGCGCGGGCACGGCCGGTGTTCCGGCCGGTCGGCGGAGCCGCCAGAGCCGACGTCCGGGGCAGGACCTCGGTCGTCATCACCGATGGCCAGGTGCGCAGCACCTTCAGGATTTCCTCGTGCTGCCGCTCGATGAAGGCGCTGGTCATCCTCAGCATCGCGGCGGAGTCCCGGGTGGCGATCGCGGTGACGTAATCCTGCTCGCCGGGGCCGAACCAGGTGGCCGATGACGAGACATCCTCGACCATGACCGAGATGCGCGCCATCTCGCTGGACAGCCGCGAGAAGATCTCCACGAGATAGGCGTTGCCGGTCGCTTGTGCCAGCAGGAGGAAAGCCTTGTCGGCCTCCTCGGATTTCGCCGCGGCCGCCGCCCGCCCGGTCGACTTCCGGGCAAGCCGCCGGAACCGGCGCAGGAGTTCCTGCCGCTGCGGCTCGGTCATGTTCTCGACGGCCAGGCGGCACAGTTCGGGCCCGACGATGCGCCAGACCTGGAACAAATCGTCCACGCTCTTGATGGTGAGCGGGGTCACCTGGTATCCGCGTCGCGGCAGGGTGATCACGAGGCCCTCGTTGTCCAGGCGGGCGAGCGCCTCGCGGACCGGAGTGGCGCCGAAGCCGGTATCCTCGGCGACCTGCTTCTCAGTGATCCGCTGTCCCGGAGCGAGTTCGCAGGTGACGATCTTGCGGTGGATGACCGCATAGGCCGCATCGGTGAGGGACATCGGTGCCTCGGCCGCGCTCGTCATCGTGACCCGCCTTCTGTGTCAAGAACTCCGCCGCAGCGCAGCGATCTCAGCACTGCAGTCCTGTCGTATTGTCTCATGCAGCGCTCCCCTCATTGTCCCATACGGAACACAGAGGAATTTCAGGTTCCAGCTTTGGTATCTCAATGAAGACTCGCCGGTCGGTGTGTATGACAGCTGCCAGGTCTGGTCCTTGCCGGTGTCCGGCTTCCGACCAAGGGAGAAAACGTGTCAGACCAGCCATCCTTCACAACGTCTGCCTACAGCCGGGCCGGGACGGGGACGCTGAGTCTGGACGTCTTCCCGCCGGTTTCGGACAGTCGGCGGAGCGCCGTACTGCTATTCCACGGCGGCGGCTGGCGATCCGGGGCGAAGGAAGCCGTGCACGTGCGAGCGGCCGCTCTGGCTGCTGACCTGGTTGCCGCCAGTCCCATCGCCATCGCCGATGCCGGGTTCCCGCCGACCATCTTGCTGCACGGAACGGCGGACTCGGCGATCGCCACCGCGGCGAGCATCGCGCTGCACCAGCGGCTCGGCAAGCTCGGCGTCCCCAGCGATCTGCATATCTATGCGGGCCGGGATCACGAGTTCGACCTTGCGCCTTCGATGCTCGAAGCCACGGTCGCGGCCACGGCATCCTTCCTCGATCGCATGGTCGTCAGGCGGCCAGAGTTTGACGACGAGGCAGAGCAATTCTCCTTCTTGCGCTTGATAAGCGCTCCGCCATCATTGCCGCCTCTGACCGCCACGCACGCGAGGCCGCAGCCTGCCGGGAAACATTGCAGCAGGCCGGAACGGTGATCATCTCGCCGCTCGTGCTGACAGAGGTCGGCCACATGGCCAAGGCCCGCTTCGGAGCCCGTGCCCGGACCACGATCATTGATTTCGTCATTGCCCAGGCCCGGCAGACGCGATTCCAGATCCCCGAAACCGGCATCGAGATACTCGGCAC
>JASHQP010000068.1 GCA_030039095.1 Streptosporangiaceae bacterium | reverse complement strand
GCCCCGGTCGTGTGGCTGGCGCTGCTGGGCTTCGCCGCGACCGGGCTCGGGCTGGCCAACCTGTTCCCGGCGGCGATGAGCCGGGCCGGGCTGCTCGCCGGGGCCGGCGGCGTGGCCATGGCCTCGACGATGGGCTACACCGGCTTCCTGCTCGGCCCGCCGCTGATCGGCTTCCTGGCCGGGCGGTTCGGACTCCCGGCGGCCCTGACCACGGTCTCCTTCCTCGGTCTGGGCGCTGCGTTCGTGGCGTACGCGACGCGCGACTCCTAGGTGACCTGGGCCTGACCTAGGCCGGGTCAGTATCCGGATCGGCTGCCATGAAGCTGCCATTACTTCCCGTAGGGGGCTACGATCCCGGTTGAGGGAGAAAATGGCCAGCAGACGACGTCGGCTCGACCCTGTTGGGCCGTTTGGCAATCCGGACGGATCCCGGGCTGACATCGAGGATTTGATCAGCGAGTTCGTCGATTTCGGCGGCGATCCGGCCTATGGCAGCCTCGCGACGCGCGCAAATGACTCCATGGTCCGCGTGATCGTGGGGAAGCTCGGCGCCGGCAAGACGGTTTACCTGCGGCGCCTGCAGGACTTCCAGGCCCATCAGGATTCTGTCTACGCCGACGTGCCGCAGCAGAGCCTGCCGAAGACCGAAGTCATCGTGAAGGCGTGCCAGTGGTTCTCGGACAGCGTCCTGGTCGAGAAGTGGATGCAGATCTGGGAGCGCGCGATCATGCGGTCGCTGGTCTCCCACCTGCTGCGCCGGCCCGAACTGCGCCAGCAGTTGCGGGACGAGCAGGCCCACGAGATCGAGACGACGTATGCGCGGCTGCTCGAAGACTTCCGCCGGCCGCGGTCGATCTACAGCCACGTGCGCGACATCATCAACCAGCGGCAGACCGCCCATCAGCTGTCGAGGTATCTCGACGACCCTTTGTGGGATGACCTCGAGGATCTGCTCGGCGAGGTCATCGGCCAGTGCAAGCCGATCTACTTTTATCTCGACGCGGTCGACGAGGAGTTCAGCCACGCGCCGATGTACTGGCTGAAATGCCAGGAGGGCCTGTTCCACCAGGTCATGCGGCTGCTTCGGGATCACAGGCTGGGCGGTCGGCTGCACGTCGTCGTGTGCATCCGCGACATCGTGATGTCGTCGGTGTACCGGTCCGAACACGCGCCGCGGTACTACAACGAGCCGCACATACGGGTCCTGACCTGGGACCAGGGCTCGCTGCTCTACCTGTTCCAGCAAAAGCTGCGCCGGCTGCCGCCGACGCTGCTGATGCGCCGCCCGGCCACCGGCGCCCCCAGGATCCGCGACTGGCTCGGGGTCAACGGCCACTGGCCGGGACCCGACGGGGACGGAACGATCGAGGAATACCTGCTCAGCCACACCAGGCTGATCCCGCGCGACATCATCTCGCTCGGCAATGACCTGAACGAGGAAGTCCTGCGGCAGAAGCAGGCGGGCCGCGAGGAGGTGCCGCCGGCGGCTCTCCAGGCCGTCGTTCAGCGCTGCGCCAAGCGGTTCGGCGATTCACAGCTCGCGCAGTGTGCGAATCAGATCTCGTCGGACCTGATGCCGCAGAACGCTGCCCTGCACAACTACTCCGAGCTGTTCACCAGCACGCAGGCCTACATGAGCGGGGTGCAGGAGGACGTCCGCTCCTTCGTCCGGATGATCGGCGTCGACCGGTTCCCGCGCGCGGATCTCGGTGCTCTGCAGGAAGTGGCCGATCTGCACTTCGAGAAGAGCACGGACCTCGCGTCCGTCCTGTGGCAGAACGGCCTGCTGGGGTACGTCGACGAGGCCGGGCAGCGCCGCTTTTACTCGATGGGCGACGCGGAGCAGTTTCACTTCCCGCCGGACGTCGAAACGTACGTGCTGCATCCGTGCCTGGTGCACGCCGTCGGCGGAATCCAGCACGTTTCACCGGGCTCGGCCGGGGGCGGTGGCACCCGGCGCATCAGCCGGCCCACATCTCATGAGCGCAACGATCGTGCCGGTGCATCGTCTGATGTGAAAGCCGCTGACTACGCCGTCGGCGACGTCATCGAGGACCGCTTCGAGGTCCTGGAACTGCTGGGGGAAGGCGGGTTTTCGAAGGTCTACCGTGTGCGCGATGACATCGAGGATGCGGTGCGGGCGCTCAAGCTGTTCGACAGCGTCGCCGGGGACGAGGCGGTGCGCCGCGAGATCGGCGCCCTGCGGAGGATCAATCATCCCAACGTGGTGAAGGTCTTCTGGGCCGGCAAGACGTCGGCCGGCGGCTGGTATCTGATCACCGAGTTTGTCGACGGCGAGTCGCTCAACGAGTTTGTCGCCGGGAAGAGGCGCCTTCGCGATCGGGAGGCCGTAGATGTTGCGCTCGATCTGCTGGACGCGCTCATTGCTTTTCATCCTGATTCCGCGCGCCTCGGGGAACTCGATGCTCAGCGAGGCGACGGCGATCTGCCAGAAGCCGAGTCTCGCGAGTGGGCGGAACTGGAAGACAAAGGGCTGGTCCACCGGGACATCAAGCCGCAGAACGTGGTCCTCACGCGCACCGGAGCCAAGCTGCTCGACTTCAACATAGCCTCCAGGGTCGGGGACCCCGTCCGCACGCAATCAGGCACTCCGCCGTACCGGCCACCGGACGCCGGAGCCGCCCGCTGGGACGTCTCCACCGACCTGTTCGCGGTCGGCGTGCTGCTGTACCAGCTTCTTTGTGACGGCCGCCACCCGTATCCGTATGAGATGCCAATCCTCAACCAGCAGGTGATCGACCCGGGAACGGTCCGGCCCGATTTCGCCCCCGGCCTCGCCGAGTTTCTGGTCAAGGCATGCGCGCCTGCTAATGCAGACCGCTTCCATACGGCCGCCGAAATGAAGACCGCTTTGCGGAGCATCCGCGCTGATCTATGATGTCCGCTCTCCGGCTGGCATCATCGGATATGTGAGCAGCCCTCTCGAACACCTCGCGCAAACCGCGTACGAAGCTCACCGCGGCGCCCAGACCGAACCGATCCCCGCCTGGGAAGACGCCACCGAACAGGAACAGCAAGCCTGGATGGTGGCCGTGTCCGCCGTCACGATGCAATCGGGCAAGACCGTCTCCGACGCGCCCGCGGGCCGGCCGCTGGTCATCCAGACCGGCGACCAGCGCAAGAGCTTCGATGGGGACTTCACCGTCGGCCGTCAGGGTGAGCTCGTCATATCCGACGAATTCGCTTCCGGCCGCCACGCGCGCTTCCGGCTGGTCCGCGGCCTGTGGTACGTCCAGGATCTCGGCTCAACGAACGGGACCTCGCTCAACGGGCTCCGCATCCACGCAAATCAGCTGCTGAGAAAAGGCGACAAGATCAGGATCGGCCAGACCGTAATGGTCGTGGTCTCGGTCTGAACCAGCGGTCAGGGCCGGCCCGGCGGGCGTCCAGGTCCGCGGCCGCGGCCAGCGGCGCGGCCTGCTGCCAGCAGGCGTTGCGCCGCAGGTTGCGGTGACATATCGATGTAAGCCACGTGCTTTGCGGCGCGGTCACTGGTCGCAGGCGGGGCAGTACCGGGCCTGCGGGACATCGGCCAGCCTCGAGAACGG
>JASHQP010000712.1 GCA_030039095.1 Streptosporangiaceae bacterium | reverse complement strand
GCACCAGATGCCGGATCCCCACCAGCCGGCTGCCGCCCGGCAGAGCCCGCAGCCGCGCGATCTCGTCGGCCACGGCCGGGCTGGCCAGGTCCGTCCAGCCGACCACGCCGGCGACGGGGCCGGGCCCGGCGGCGAGCGCCAGGAACTCCTCGGTTTCCTCGGTGCTGGCGAGCACCTGCACCAGGACGCTGGCCGTGACCCGCTCCGGCTCGCTGGCTCGCTCGAAGCTGGCCAGGCCGAACGCGCGGTTCAGTTCCGGGAGCGCGTCGAGCCACGCGTGCCTCCTGGCCGCCGGATCCCAGACGTGGTGGTGCGCGTCGACGATCATCCGATGAGCCCGTCCGCGGCCAGCTCCTCGAAGAACTCGTCCGGAACGTCGCGGGCCAGGTAACCGGCGTCGGCAGTGATCTCGGCGGGGCTCCGCGCGCCGACAACGACAGCGGTCACCGCGGGATGCCGGAGCGAGAACTGCAGCGCGGCCGCGCCGATGGCGAGGCCGTGGCGGGCGCAGGCCTCCGCGATGCGCCCGGCTCGCCGCAGGATGTCGGGGCCCGCGGGCTGGTAGTCATAGGTTGGGGCGGAAGCAGGGCCGGCCAGGATGCCGCTGTTGAACACGCCGCCGGCGAGGACCGCCACGCCGCGGCGCTGGCACTCCGGCAGCAGCGTCACGGCGGCACTCGGGTCGAGCAGCGTGTAACGGCCGGCGACGAGCACGCAGTCCAGGTCGGCGCGCGGCAGGAACCACTCCAGCATCTTGACCTGGTTCATGCCCACGCCGACCGCGCCGATGACCCCCTGGTCGCGCAAGTCGGCGAGCGCCGGGTACGCGCCGTCGAGTGCCTTGGGCCCGTGGTCGTCCGGGTCGTGGATGAGCGCGATGTCGACCCGGTCGACGCCGAGCCGGCCGAGGCTGGCGCCCAGGGACGCGAGCACGCCGTCCCGTGAGTAGTCCCAAACCCGCGTCAGTCTCGGCGTGCCGTAGTAGCCCTCGGCCCCGTCGGCAAAGTCGCCGCCCGCCGCGGGCTCGAGGAGCCGGCCTACCTTGGTGGACAGCACGTAGTCGCCGCGCGGCCGCCCGGCCAGGAACCGGCCGATGCGGCGCTCGGACAGGCCCACGCCATAGTGCGGCGCGGTGTCGAACGCCCGGATGCCCGCGTCCCATGCGGCGTCGAGCGTAGCCAGCGCCGCGTCGTCGTCCACGGCAGCGAACAGCCCGCCGATCGGCGCGCCGCCAAACACCAGCCGGGTGACGTGCACCGCGGAGCCGCCGATCGGCACCACCGGCAGGGCGCCGGCCGCGTCGCGGCTCGTCATCGCTCGCTCACGCGGGCAGCGTGGTGCCGGCCCAGGCCGGGCCGGACGGGAACGAGAACTCGGCGATCGACTCCGGGCGCAGCTCGGTGGACGCGCCCGGCGCGGTCGGCGTGACGTAGCGGCCGCCGGTCACGACCGCCGGGGTGACGTACTGCTCGTGGAGGTGGTCGATCCACTCGATCACGCGGCCGTCCATCGTCCCGGAGACCGCGACGTAGTCGAACATCGCCAGGTGCTGGACGATCTCGCACAGGCCCACCCCTCCGGCGTGCGGGCAGACCGGCACGCCGAACTTCGCGGCCAGCAGCAGGTTCGCGATGTTCTCGTTCACGCCGGCCACCCGGCAGGCGTCGATCTGCATGATGTCGATGGCGCCCGCCTGCAGCAACTGCTTGAACACCACCCTGTTGGAGATGTGCTCCCCGGTCGCGACGCGGACCGGATCCACCGCGGAGCGGATCGCGGCCATGCCCAGGATGTCATCCGGGCTGGTCGGCTCCTCGATCCAGTCCGGCCGCAGCGGCGCGAGCTCGCGTACCCACGAGATCGCGGTCGGCACGTCCCACACCTGGTTCGCGTCCAGCGCGATGCCGATCTTCTCGCCGACCGCGTCGCGGGCGATCCCGCAGCGCCGGATGTCGTCCTCGAGCCGCGCCCCGACCTTGATCTTCACCTTGCCGAAGCCGTCGGCGACGGCCTGCGCGCAGAGTTCGGCCAGCCGCTCATCGGAGTAGCCAAGCCAGCCGGGTGTCGTCGAGTATGCGGGGTATCCGTCGCGTTCAAGGATCTCGGCGCGCTCGGCCTTCCCGGCCGCGCCCCGCTCGAGCAGCGCAAGGGCCTCGTCCGGAGTGAGCGCGTCGGCGAGGTACCGGAAGTCGACGAGCCCGACGATCTCGGCGGGGGACAGGTCGGCGAGCAGCCGCCAGAGCGGCTTGCCCGCGCGGCGCGCGGCCAGGTCCCAGCACGCGTTCAGCACCGCGCCGACGGCCATGTGCACCACGCCGCGCTCCGGGCCCAGCCAGCGCAGCGGGCTGTCGCCGATCAGCCGCCGGGACAGGCCGCCGAGGTCCGACAGCGTCTCGTCGAGGTCGCGGCCGGCGAGGAACGGCTCGAGCGCGCGCAGCGCCGCGAGCTGGATGTCGTTGCCGCGGCCGATCGTGAACACGTGCGCGTGCCCGGCCAGCGCGCCGGGCCCGTCGGCGGCGTCCGTGCGCAGCACCAGGTAGGCGGCCGAGTAGTCCGGGTTCGGGTTCATCGCGTCCGAGCCGTCGAGGCGCCGCGACGTGGGGAAGCGCACGTCGTAGGTGTCGAAGCCGAGGATCGTCGTCATGGGCACCTCCGCGGGGCGGGGGCGGCGCGCCGGGCGGTCATTCGGCCGTGGCCTCTCCGCCGATGATCCTGGCCAGCAGCAGCGCCAGCAGGATCACCCCGCCGTCCACCGCCTCGATCCAGTAGTTCGAGACGTTGGACAGGTCCAGGATGTTCTGCACCAGGCCGAGCAGGATCACGCCGGACGCGGCGCCGACCATGTTGCCGCGGCCGCCGCGCAGGCTCACGCCGCCGATCACCGCGGCGGCGAACACCGCGAAGATGATGCCTTCCTGGTAGCCCTGGGTTCCGGTGACCGCGCTGACCCGGCCCGCCTCCATCAGCCCGCCGACGGCGGCCAGCACGCTGCCGGTCACGTAGACGCCGATCCGGATCCGGTCGACCTTGATGCCCGCGGCGCGGGCCGCCTCGCGGTTGCCGCCGACCGCGTAGATCGCCCGCCCGGCCCGGTGGTAGCGCAGGAACAGGCCGGTCCCGGCGAAGATGATCGCGGCCACGATCAGCGAGAGCGGCACCTGCCCGTATTCCTTCGCGCCCAGGTAGTTGAACGCCGACGGCAGGTTGAACAGCGTGTTGCCCTTCACGATGCCCTGCTGCAGGCCGGCCAGGACGATCGTCATCCCGAGCGTGACGATGAACCCGTTCAGTCGGCCCTTGACGATGAGCAGCCCGTTGACCAGGCCAATGAAGGCCCCGACGGCGAGCAGCACGACAATCGCCAGGTACGGGCTGAGCATGGCGCCGGAGCCGTACTCGAGGGCGGGGACCATCAGCCACGCGGCGACCGTGGGCGCGAGGCCGTAGGTGCCCTCGAGCGAGAGGTCCATCCCGGCGATCAGCAGGATCAGGCTCTCGCCGACGACCGTGACGCCGAGGGCGGAGACCTGCTGGCCGATGCCGGAGAAGTTCGACGCGGTGAGGAACGCGGGGTTGACGAGCGCACCGACGATGACCAGCAGGACGAGGACGGGAATCAGCGCCGCCTCGCGGATCAGCGAGACCGCGGCGACCGAGCGGCTGCGGCCCTGCAGTACCTCCTCGACCTCGGTCCGGCTGCGCTCGGCTGCCTCCGGTCCCGATTCGGCGGCGCGGGCGGCGTCACCGCGCCAGATCTGTCTCATGCTGGTGGCCCCTGCTCGTCGGGTTCGGTCTGTTCTTGCTGTGCGCCGCCGCCCGCTGCCAGCCCCTCGGTCGCCGCGATCAGCGCCTCGCGGTCGAACGGCGGCGTGTCGAACTCGGCGAACGGCTCGCCGCGAACCAGGACAACGATCCGGTCGCAGATGTCCAGGTCGGAGAGCTCGTCGCTGGCCAGCAGCAGGCCGGCGCCGCTCTGCTCGGTCACCGCGGAAAGCTCGGCGAGCAGCAGCGCCTTCGAGGCCACGTCCACGCCGCGGGTGGGCGCGATCGCGACGATCAGCCGCGGCCTGCGCGCGATCGACCGGGCGACGGTGACCTTCTGCTGGTTGCCGCCGGACAGCTCGCCGACCGGCTGGTTCAGGCCGGCCGACACGATCGACAGCGTGCGGGCGAGTGGCGCCATCGCGGCGGACCTGGCCCGTGGCCGGAACCAGCCAAACCGCCGCGCCAGCCAGTCGACGATCGACATCGTCCCGTTCTCGGCCACGCCGAGGAGCGCGACGAAGCCCTCGGCCTGGCGGTCCTCGGGGATGTAGCCGACCCCTGCCCGCATCGCGAGGTCCCGGCGCCCGGGAGCCAGCGGCTTGCCGTCGACGAGCACGGTGCCGGCCTCGTACGGGGCGACGCCGGCCACCACCCGCGCGAGCGTGGAGACGCCGGCGCTGAGCAGGCCGGTCACGCCCACCCGCTCGCCCGGGTGGACCTCGAGCGAGACGTCACGCACCGAGCCCTGCGGAGCGGTCGCGGACACGTGCTCGAGCACCAGGCACGGGGTCCCGGCCCCGGCCGCGCCGTCGGCGACCACCTCGCCGCCCGTCACCGCGCCCCCACCCGGCACGGCTCTCCCGGGGGCTG
>JASHQP010000711.1 GCA_030039095.1 Streptosporangiaceae bacterium | reverse complement strand
CGCCACCGCCTCAGCGGCCTCGGCCTCGGCGCTCACCTGCGGGACGTCGGCGGCGGTCACGACCACACCTCGCTCGCGTCCTCGTCGGCCGGCACGTACTCGGGCGGCGGGCCGCCGTGTGTCCACGGCGTCTGCTCGCGCGCCGGGAACGGCCAGGACCGCTGGTAGGAATCGGACAGCGTGGTGTAGCAGAGCCGGTCGCCCACCTCGGGGACGCTGCCGGGGACCGGCGTCAGGGCCCGGCCCATCCCGCCGGACAGCTCCAGAATCACGCGGGCGGGACGGCCCGCGGACACCGATACGACCAGCGCCTTCTGCCCCGGCCGACCCGGCGTGCTCAGCACGGTGCCGACCTCGATGCGCACCGGATCCTCGGTCGTGACGGTAATCAGCGGGCGCAGCTTGCGCCGCCTGCCCGTCGCGTCGATCCGGCCGGGCTCGGCCGCGGTCACGATGCCCGCGAAGGCCTCGCCGGTCATCCGGTACTCGGCCATCACGAGCGGGTCGTCCAGCGCCCGCTGGATCGCGTAGCCGGCCTGGGCGCGCTCCAGCCAGTCCAGCCGCCGGGCGGCGGCGACCGCGGAGTCGCGGCGCGGCTGCGGCGGGCCGCCCTCGCCGAGGTACGTCACGTACCCGGTGAACGCATCCTTGTCCGCGTCCCACCGGGGTGCCACCCGACCGCCCGGCGGCAGCCCGCGCAGCAGCCCGACCGTCCGCCACATGAGCTTCCAGGTCGGCGTGAGCTGGCCGGACAGCGCCGCCCGGAGCGAGGCCTGGGCGCGGTGCGCGGCAGCGTCGCCGCTCGCCCGGGCACAGGCCGCGATCAGCGGCGCCAGCACCTCGTTGTCGAACGTCGGGTCGGTGGCCGGGCCAGCGGGAGGACAGGTCAGCGGATCCTCGGCCGCCGCCGCCGCCTCTGGCCCGGTCATCCCGGACGGCGGGTCGACCCAGCCGAGCAGCGCCGCGAGGTTGAGGTCCTCGACCGGGCTCTGGCCGCTGGCCCAGTGCAGCGTCAGCGCCTCGGTGGCCGCGAGCAGCAGGCAGGAACCGGGGTACTCGGCTCGCTCGGCGAGGAACGTCAGCCACCGGCCGAGAAGGGGTACCGCCGGGTCGACCGCGTACTCACCGTCGCTGCGCCGGAACCGGGTGGAGCGGCCGAGCAGCCGGACGAACCCGATGCCCGCCCGGTTCGGCACCAGGACCTGCGGCGCATCGGCGAAACGCTGCCTCGGCTCGCGGTCCGCCCCGGAGGAAACGTCCTCCATTGCCGAGCGGAATGTGTCGATGTAGCCGAGGATCACCGTCGCCAGCGCGGTCGCGAACGCGAAGCGCTGGTCGCGGTTGCGCGGCTGGGTCACCACCAGCAGCCGCGCCGAGCCCGGGTCGTCGCCGACCATGGCCGCCAGCGGAGCACTGGCCTCGCCCGCCAGGGCCAGCGGGATCAGCACCAGCGGGCGGTCGCTGACGTGCACGTGCCGCACGGTGCTGACCGGCTGGGCGACCGCGCTGGCCACAGCCCGGGCCCGGGCCAGCGCGGTGAGAGTGCTCATGCGGTGCCGCCCAGGGCCTCACGACGCAGCCGCGCGGCCACCTGCAGCATCGCGGCAGCCTCGGCCTGGTCGCCGGCGGGGTCCAGCGTGCCGTCGGCCAGGCCGAGCGCCGCACGCACGGTATCCACCGCGCCCAGGTCGTCCCGCACATCCCGGCCGAGCGCTGCGGTGACTCCCCGGGCCTCCTCGCGGCAGAAGTAGCACATTTCGCAGCTAGCCAGGCACTCCGGAACGTATCTCGCCGGGACGGTGCGGATCGCCTCGGCCAGCTCGGCGGGTGGCCGGCTCGCCATGCCTGCCTCGTCGATCTTCAGGTCCAAGGTCAGCCCGGGCGGCAGCAACTCGACGAGCGAGTCGATGTGCTCCAGCCGAGACAGCTGGCGGCGCAGCACGGTGAGCTGCTTGCGGACGTCCACCAGCGTGGCGACCGGTGCGTTGGAAAAGTTCTCCGGGCAGACCAGCACGGCCTCGTGCGACACGCTGTCCGGCCCGTATCCCTCGCCCGCGAGCAGCTCGCGCAGGGCCAGGACGTACACGGCAGACTGGGTAGCCGCGGCCGCGACCTTGTCGCCATCCGCCTGTCCGTCGATCACGGCGAACGACTTCATCTCCACGACGTGGAACTGGCCGTGCAGCCGGAACGCGATCAGGTCCGGTTCGAGATAGACCTGCTGGCCCGCGACCGCCAGCCGCAGCAGCGGGTGGTCGAACAGCGTGCCCGCGTCGGCGCCGGACGCCGCAGCGCGGGCGAGCAGGCCGCGGGTCCGGGAGTGCCGCAGTTCCCGGCTGGTACTGCCGCCGACCTCCTCCAGGTCGGCGTACGACACCTCGGGGATAGGCAGTCCTAACCCATCGCGCAGCAGCCGCAGCAACTCGGCGCAGCCATTGGCCTTGACTTGCGCCTCGAACGCGTTGCCCCGGGTAATCGCGAACTGAGACTGGCCGAACGGCGCGGGGAATCCGGCGCACGACGCCAGCCGCTGCTTGTCCACGCCCGCCGCGTCCATGATCGCCCGACGCGCGCACCCGGGGTTGCTCGTCAGCGCGGCTATGGTGCGCGCATTGTGGTTGCGGGGCGGGACGGCACCCCTAATGTGGTCGAGGCGGACCTCGATGGTTGTCACAGCTCTTCCCTCCGGCAGTGCCGCCGTGGTCAAGCGCCGGTCCCGGTACGGGGGATTACCCGCATCCGTGAGCCGAACAGCTGCTCCGCATCGTCGAGCTGAGCCCGGGCACGGGCAGCGGCCTCGCGGCGGACTGAGCCGTCCTCGGCGGAATGGATCTCGAGTTCGGCGTGCGCCGCCGCTACGACCAGGTGCGGGTCTTTTCGCCTCGCGCCATCTGCCGCGCCGGGGATGTTCGCGGCGAACCGCCGCAGCAGCCGTTCCGCCGCCTGGCTTGGCTTGGGCATACGGAGCAGGCTCTCTGCGACCCGGATCGCCGCCTCCAGGTAATTGACGCGCGGGCTGAGCGGGCCGATGACACGGCGCTCCATCGGCCACGTCGACACGGCCAGCAGACCGCGCGCCGGGGCCAGCAGGTCGGCGGTCAGCGCCGTGCACAGGTAGTAGGGGCGAGAGTACGGCGCCGCCCGGAACGAACGTTCCTCGTCGCGGCGGAGGCTGGTAAGCCGGGCCGCGGCCAGCGGGCTGCCGAAGAACGCTTCGTGCACCGCGATTATCAGCCTCTGCGCGGCGGGAGCGGCAAGCAGGGTCAGTGCCTGATGGACCTGCTCGCGGACCGGCAAGAGCGGCCCGGACTTATCCATCGGTGCCGAGCCCACTGATGCCGGTCGCTGTTCTTCCAGCCTCGCCAGAGCCTCGTCCCAGGCCCGCTCGGCTTCACGCAACTCGGCACGCATGGCCCGGGCCCGGGCCCGGTCGCCGCTTGCGGCAGCGCGCCGGACCTCGGCGCGGAGCTTCTCGATCGTCCGCTCGATCTCATCCATCGCCTCGGTCACGCGCAGGACTGTACAGTATTCCAGTCTTTTCCAGCAACTCCCAGCATCAGCTTCCAGCACCCTGGTTGTTGGTTGTGCTCGCCGGATGGCTGGGGCCGCCTGGAGGACGCATCGCCACACCCGGCAGGAATGTCGGCAGCGGTTGCCAGAGTGGACCGCATGGAACGAAGGGGCAAGGAACCCGCTGTTCCTCATCGGCCGCCTGCAGCAGGCCATGACCGTACTCATGTCCGGCGACCTCCCGCCGATGGACGCGCCCCCAACCCACAAGAGATTGTAGGTACAATGAGCCTGACGAAGGCACATAAGCAGGGAGCGAGGCCGATGAGTGCAGTGTCAATCCGGGAGTTCTCCTACAACCCCAGTGCCGTGTTCGCCCGTGTCGAGCGAGGTGAGGCAGTCGAGGTGACCAGGCACGGTAAGACCATCGCCGTTGTGGTGCCTGGATCGGGAGTTCTCGGCCGGTACGCCGCACTCATCGCCAGCGGCGCCATCCGCCTAAGGCCGACGACAACCAGGGATCTTGACAAGATCCCGAGCTATGAGGTGCCGGATGACTCATCAGCTCTGGAAATTCTTCTCGCCGAGCGGGAGGCCGACGACCGGTGATCTACCTTGATGCCTCGGCGTTGGTCACCCTTGTGACAGGCCGCCCCTACGCACGTGAACTGCGGGAGTTCCTGGCCGAGTCTCCGGAAATGCCAATGGGCACGTCCACCGTCGGCTTCATCGAGACCGTTCGGACGCTTGACCGCGTGGGCAGTTATCCCACTGCGATGCAGGATCTGCTGGCCAGCTTCACGGAGATCCTGGTGACCGATGAGATCCGAGACGCGGCAGCGAGTATGCCAGGCGTCGTTAGAACACTGGATGCAGTGCATATTGCGAGCGCCCAGGCCATCGGGGATGCCCTCGCCTTCCTGGTCAGCTATGACAAGCGCATGCTCGACATCGCCCACTCCGTGGGAATCGCGATCGTCGCCCCCGGAATGAATATGTAGCGCCGCCCAGTCGCTGAAGGGGCACGATGAGTGCTGTGAGTACTACCGAAGCCGGTCGACGCTGGTGATGGATGAGAGCACGGCCGAGGCCTACCTGCGGCGGATCGGGCTCTCGCCGCCGCTGGCCGCCGACGAGGCGACGCTCCGGCTGCTGCACCGGGCCCACCAGATCGCGGTGCCCTTCGAGAACCTGAGCATCCACCTGGGCGAGCCGATCTCGCTGGACGAGGACGACCTGGTCACCAAGATCGTGCGCAACCGGCGGGGCGGCTTCTGCTACGAACTCAACGGGGCGTTTGCGCTCCTGCTGGAGGCGCTGGGCGCCGACGTGACGCGGCTTGCCGCGCGCGTGCACGGCGCAACGGGGCTCGGCCCGCCGTACGACCACCTGGCGCTCGCCGTGCGCCTGCCCGACGGCAGCGGCCCCTGGCTGGCAGATGTCGGCTTCGGCCGGCACAGCGTCGGCCCGCTGCTGCTGGACAGCAGGACGGAGCAGCAGGATGCGGCCGGCCGGTTCCTGCTGGCCGACGCCGCGGACGGCGACGTCGACGTGCTCAAGGACGGCGAGCCGCAGTACCGGATGGAGCTGCGCGGACGTTACCTGCCCGACTTCGTTGCCACGTGCTGGTGGCAGCAGACGTCGCCGCTGTCGCACTTCACCGAGGGGCCGGTCTGCTCGCGGCTCACCGAAGATGGCGGCCGGATCTCGCTCAGCGGCCGGACGCTGATCCGGACCAGCGGCGGATCACGCACCGAGGAGCAGCTGGCCGGCGACGATGCCGTGCTGGGCGCGTACCGCGAGCACTTCGGCATAACCCTGGATCGCGTCCCGGGCGGCGCAGCCGGATAGGTTCTGCTCGTGGTCGATCTTCGAACGGTGTGCGTGTTCTGCGGGTCCTCGACGCCTCCCGACCCTCGCTACCGCGACGCCGCCCGCGCCCTCGGCACGCTGCTGGCGCAGCGCGGCATCGGCCTCGTCTACGGGGGCGGCAGCGTTGGCCTCATGGGCGAGCTCGCCGACGCCGCGATGGCCAGCGGCGGCCGGGTCACCGGGGTCATCCCGGTCGGCCTGTTCTCCCGCGAGGTCGGCCACGCGGGCCTGTCCGAGCTGCGTGAGGTCGGCTCGATGCACGAGCGCAAGCAGCTCATGTACGACCTGTCGGACGCGTTCATCGCGCTGCCCGGCGGGCTCGGCACGCTGGAGGAACTCGCCGAGGTCGCCACCTGGTCGCAGCTCGGGCTGCACAGCAAGCCCATCGCCCTGCTCGATGTCGACGCGTTCTGGGAGCCGCTCGTCGCCCTGCTCGACCGGATGGTCGGCGTCGGGCTGCTCAGGCAGGCCAACCGGGACCTGATCCAGCGAGCCCACTCCCCCGAGGAAGCGCTCGCCGTGCTCGCGTCCGCCGAGCCCACCCGCACCGAAAAGTGGATCACCGCAGAGGACCGGTAATCGATCGGATCGACAACGGCCCGTGACGGCTTGCTGTGGCAGTATTACGTAGTAGAAGTACCGCCCGGTACCGCACGTACTTCCCAGCCCTTGCGATCATCGCGCCCGACCCGGCTCGGCCCGAAGATAGAGCACTCAGCTCGGCAGGCCGGGCTGGCGGGAGATGAGCACGAGCGAGATGATCAGCAGCGCCGCGCCGAACGTGATCAGGGCGTAGCGGACGCCGTAGAGCCTGAACGAGCTGCCGATCCCGACCAGGAACAGCACCGCGGCGAGGAACACCGTGATCTGGACGTAGTTGTCGCTGGTCGCCCCCGCCTGGGTGCCGGCGTTGAACTTGGCGGTGGCCTCGTTGTCGAGGTTGTTGGCCTGGGTCTGCGCAGGCAGCTTGTACTGCGGCATGTAGGTAGGGCCCGGCGCGGCGTGCGGGTTGTGCAGCGGGTCCGTCGCCATCCACGCGTTGAACGCGACCCGGAACGCGGGCCGGAACCGCCGCTCGGCGATCGCCTCCTTCTTCGGGCTGTTCATCGTGAACGCGATGAACCACGCCTCGAACGTCGAGGAGTCGAAGTTGCGCAGCGAGATCGCCTCCAGCGCATCCCTGGTGGCCACGTTGCGCAGGGTGGACGACCGGGCGATCTCCACGCGCGAATCCGTGCTCCACCGGGCCGCCGAGTAGCCGGCCCACGCGGCGGTCAGCGTGACGATCGCGAGCAGCACGGCCTCGCACACCTGAACGATGCGGGAATGCCGGCCATCGGGCCCGCCGCGGGAGTCGCCGTCCTCCCCGCTCCCGGGCCCCTCGCCCCCTGCGCTCCCCGCGCTCCCGTCGCCGCCGCGCTCGTGCTGCTTGCTGCCGTGCTCATGCAGCTTCTTGCCGGCCTCGATCGGGTTCAGCCCCTCGGCCATCCCCAGCCCCCCGGATGATCACACCGAGCATATCCAAGGGCCGGCGACGGGCGATGAGGCGGCTACTGTCCGTGCAGGTGCGGGAACAGGTCCCCGAAGCACTCGGTGATAATGGCCAGGCCATCGGCGCGCAGCACGTCCTCGTCCTTGTTCAGCGCGGGCACGCGCAGGCCGAGGCCCTTCCCGAGTTCCAGCACCCCGCACAGCGCCGCCTTTGACAGCGTCCGCAACGGGACGTCCCGTGGCATGGCCTGCGGATCGAACGGCGGCACCGGCAGGGGGACTGGGCTGGGCCAGTCTTCCGGCGGCCGCGGGGTTTCCAGGGACAGCACCGGCGCGATATCGGGGGCGACGGCATCACGCGCGGTCAGCGGATCACCGAGGCGCCAGCGCTCGCGCAGGGTACGCAAAACCGACGTGTTCCGGTAGGCAGAGGTCACGACGGCCCGTTCAGGGATCCATGCGGAAATGGCGATCGCGGGCACACGGACTCCCGACCGGTCGAAGGCAAAGCCCATCTGGCCCGGCGGGGCGGAAGGGACGGGAGGCGGGGCCGCCGGCGGCGGCACGTGGTCGAAGGTGCCGCCGTGCTCGTCGAAGTTGACCATGAGCAGCGTGTTGTATGCGTTCGAGCCGCCGGGTGTGGCGGAGGAACGGATCGCGTCGTAGACCTTGGCCAGCAGGGCCTCGCCGCCGAGCAGGGACGACGGCGGGTCGATGTCGGCACCCGGGTACAGCGCGTCGAAGGCCGGGTGCATGTCGTTGTGGCCGTAGAGCAGGTTGGGCTCGATGAACGAGTACGCGGGCAGCTGCCCGCTGGCGGCGTCCTCGAGGAACTGGCCGGTGGTGAAGAAGTTCGTCCGGAACCGGTCGAGCAGCCGGGGGGCGTGGATGATGCCGGTCAGGGAGAGGTGGCTGGGCGGGTCACAGTAAACGCGCCAGCTCAGGCCCTGCGCCTCGAGGCGCTCGAAGATCGTCTCGGCGGTGTTGTGGACCGGGAACGAGTCGGCCGGGTCCATGTTGACCACGTAGCCGGACGAGGTCGCGGCGTGAAAGAACGACCGGTTCGCGAACGTCTGCGACGGGACCTCGCAGAACCAGTGGTCGAACGTTGCGAAGCCGCGGGCGAGCGCCGAGGTGACCGGCAGCTGCGCCGGCGTGTAGCCGGCCATGATCTGGGCGTACTCGTCGTAGCCGGGCTGCCTGCCCATCTCGGCGGTGAACGTGCTGATGTAGTCGGTGACGAACCCGTCCATGGACGGCGGCCGGCGGGGGTCGGCCGGCGCGTTGTACGGAGCCTGCATCTTCGCCGGCTCCTGGCCGCGGTTGCCCGGCGGGTCGATCAGGCCGAACAACTGGGTGTTGACGTGCTGGTACTCCTCCCCGGGGTCCGGGCTCGGGGTGTTGAAGTTCGCCGCCACCCCGTACGGCACGGCCGTGCGGCCGGATCCGTCGGGGGCCCAGTCCGGAATGGGGTTGCTGAACTCGCGGCCGGTCACCCCCTCGAACGAGGCGACCTCGCCCGGCTGGTAGAGCCGGCCGAGCAGGTTGTCGAACGAGCGGTTCTCGAACATGATCGCGACGACGTGGTCGAGCGCGTTATCCCGACGGGGAGCTTCCATCGGCGGGCCTTCCGTTGCTTGGACAGCCAGGCAGGCTAGCACGAGCGGTGCCGTGTTGGACGGTCCCTGATCTTCTGGTGCCAGGCCTGGCTCGTCGGCTAGCTTGGGGTGGCTGCGGACTTTGAAACACCAGAAAACGGCGTAAACATGGATGCAGGCGGGCGCGACGATGCGGAAGTGCCCGGATCGCCAGCGGACAAAGGGGGATGCATGGGACGTCGGGCTTCGGACGGGCCGCTGCGCACGCGCCGGGCGGGCTGGGCTGGCCGGTC
>JASHQP010000710.1 GCA_030039095.1 Streptosporangiaceae bacterium | reverse complement strand
GTGCTCGACGCCGACGCGCTGCTGAGCGCGGCGGCCGGGGCCGGGGACACGGCCGCCGCCCTGCCGGACGCCGCTGGGCCCGACGACGTGGCCGTGATGATCCCGACCTCGGGCACGACCGGGCGATCCAAGCTGGTCATGCAGACCCACCGGGCGTACGCCATGGCCGGTGAGGGCTTCCCGTTCTGGATGGAACTCACGGCCTCCGACCGGCTGATGACCTCCCTGCCGCTGTTTCACATCAACGCTCCCGCGTACTCGGTCATGGGCTCGCTGGCGTGCGGCGCCGGCCTGGTGCTGCTGCCGCGGTTCTCGGCGAGCGGGTTCCTCGGCGCCGCGCGCAGGCACGGGGCCACGGAGTTCAACGCGATCGGCGCGATGCTGGAGATCCTGATGCGCCAGCCGCCGAGGCCGGATGACGCGGACACGCCGCTGCGGCTGTGCTACACCGGCCCGGCGCCCGAGCGGGAGCGGCACCTGGAGATCGAGCGGCGGTTCGGGATCCGGATCGTGGTCGGGTACGCGATGTCCGAGTCGCCGTACGGCCTGATCTGGGCCCGGGGGAGCAGGCCGTACGGCACGCTCGGCTCGGTCCGCCAGCATCCGGTGCTCGGAATGGTCAACGAGGCGCGCGTTGTCTCCGGCGACGGGACGGTGCTCGGACCCGGGGAGACCGGCGAGATCGAGCTGCGCAACCCGGTGCTGACGCCCGGGTACTGGGGCATGCCGCAGGAGACGGCCGCGCTCTTCGACGGCGGCTGGCTGCGCACCGGGGACCTGGTCACCGTCGGCGGCGACGGCACGTACACGTTCGTCGGGCGGCAGAAGGAGGTGCTGCGCCGGCGCGGCGAGAACCTGTCACCGCTCGAGGTCGAGGAGGTGCTCGAGGCGCACCCCGCGGTGCTGGAATGCGCGGTCGTCGGCGTGGAGTCCGACCTCTCCGAGGAGGAAGTGAAGGCGTTCGTGGTCCCGGCCGACGGCGCTGCGGTCGACTTCGGCGAGCTGCGCGCGTTCGCCGCCGGGCGCCTCGCCGCGTTCAAGGTGCCGCGCTACTGGCAGCTCATCGAGGAGCTCCCGCGCACGCCCACGGCGCGCGTGGCCAAGCACCGCCTTCCCGCCGGCCACCAGCCGGACGAGTACGACGCCGAGGCGTGAGCCGCTCCGCCGGCCCGGGCCACCCGATGTCACAGCCGGAGGCGAGGACCGCAACTAGGGGACATGAGCGCTGAAGCAAGGGCAAGAGCACCGGCGAGGCCGCGGTCGCGTGAGCGGTCGCCGAACTCGCTGCTCGAGGAATTCGAGCAGGCGTACCTGCGCAACGTCGACGTCATCATGGGCTACTTCGCGCGCCGTTGCCGCGATCCGCACACGGTCGCCGATCTGACCTCCGAGACGTTCGTCCGTGCCATGGATGGCTTCGCCGGATTCGACCCCCGCCGGGGATCGGACCGGGCGTGGCTGTTCGGCATCGCCGCGCACGTGTTCGCTCGCCACTGCGATCAGTCGGCGGGTGACCGGGACGCGGTCGCGCGGCTTGGCGGCCGCCGGGTGCTGGGCCTGGACGAGATCGAGGAGCTTGCCGACCGGATCGATGCCGAGCGCGAGGGCGCCGCGCTGATGCAGCGCTACGCGGGCCTGCCCCCGGTGGAGCGGGCCGCGATCGAGCTCGTCGACCTGGAAGGACTCACCCCGAAGGAGGCGGCGCTGGCCCTCGGCGTTTCCGGTGCCGCATTCCGCAAACGGCTCTCCCGGGCGAGGTCCCGGCTGAGGAAGGAACATCGAGGCAATGACTAAGTTCACAGAAAATCTCTGGATCGATCTCGCCCGGGATCACGGCGCGGCCCTCGCGTACGCCGAGCGTCCCGGACCGGGCCGGGCCCGGCGCCCGCGGCGGCGGTTTCTCGCAGGCAGCACGCTCGCCCTGGCGGGCGCGGGCGCGGCGCTAGGGCTCGTCCTGACCGCGGGGGCCGCTGCGCCGGCGTTTGCCGTCACGAAGACCGCCGATGGCTCGGTGCTGGTGACGATCAGCAAGACCCAGGCGCTGCCTCAGGCGAACGCCAAGCTCACCGCGATGGGGATCCACGAGCAGATCACGATCGACATGGCGTCCGGGGCGGCAGCCGTCAGCGGCGCCGTCACCTGCACCCCGGCACCGGGTGCAGCCGGGCCGCCGGTGAAGGTGCTGATCGGCACGACCGGCACGGAGGTCATCGGCTCGGGCAACACCGGCGCTGGCACCTGGCACCTGGCCGCCTGCCACGTGACGGGTGACACCGGCTCGGGCAACTCCGGCAACACGGGCGCCGGGTGATCTGGTGAGGGCGGTCGGCGCCCGCGCCGGGCGGGCGCCGGCGATGGCCCGGCAGGCGGTCCGGCCCCCGGCTGATGCCCGGGGCCGGACCGCTGTCTGGTGGCCGTGGGCGATCGTCGCCGCGGCGGTCGGATGGAACCTCGCGAGCCTGCGGGCACTGACGCTCGGGGTCGCGTACCTCGACGACAGCTCGGTGCACGAGCAGATGGTGCGGTTCGCGACGGCGCAGCTGCGCGCCGGGCATCTGCCGCTCACCAGCTGGTTCCCGTTCCTCGGGGAGGGGTCACCGCAGTTCCTCCACTACCAGAGCCTGCCGGCGATCCTGAGCGGGCTGGCGGGCCTGGCGGTCGGCCCCGACGTGGCGTTTCGCTGGTCGCTGTACCTGCTGTTGTCGCTGTGGCCGATCAGCGTCTACCTGTCGGCGCGCGCGTTCGGGGCGGGCAGGCCGGCGGCGGCCGCTTCGGCCGCGATGGCTCCGTTCCTCGTGAGCGCCACGGGCGTCGGCTACGAGCAGCACGCTTACGTGTGGACGGGTTTCGGCGTCTGGACGCAGCTGTGGGCGTCGTGGACGCTGCCGCTCGCGTGGGGCTGGAGCTGGCGGGCGATCCGCGACGGGCGGGGCTACGCCGCAGCGATCCTGCTGACCGCGCTCACCGTC
>JASHQP010000709.1 GCA_030039095.1 Streptosporangiaceae bacterium | reverse complement strand
GCGGCCGGCCGGGCACCGCGGCCGGCCGGGCCGCCAGGGCGACGCGGGTTGTCCGGGTCCGGGTGCGGCGGCACGATTGATTTTGGATGCAGCGACGAGGAGGGCTGATGAGCTTCAGGGTCGAGAAGGACATCATGGTGCCGATGCGCGACGGAGTCCGGCTGGCGACGGACGCGTGGGTGCCGGCCGGCGACGGGCCGTTCCCGGCGCTGCTCGTGCGCCTCCCGTACGGCAAGGACCTACCCGGGCTGTTCGCGTACGGGCTGCTGCCGAACATCTTCGCGCTGATCGAGGCCGGGTACGCCGTGGTCTACCAGGACGTCCGCGGCACGTTCCGGTCCGGCGGCGAGCTCGTCCCCATGATCAACGAGCCGGACGACGGCGCCGACACCCTCGAATGGCTGGCCGAGCAGCCCTGGTGCGACGGCAACATCGGCACCTACGGCGCCTCCTACCTGGGCTTCGTCCAGTGGGCGTCCGCGTCGGCGTCGGGCAGGCTGAAGGCGATCGCGCCCGCGGTCACCACCACCGACTACTACACGACGCCCTGGTACGCCGAGGGCGGCGCGCTGTCGCTGCACGCGATCCAGTCGTGGACGACGCTGATGGCCCTGGCCGAGGTGCAGCGCGCGACGGGCGTGGGCTCCGGCGACCTGCAGGCGCTGATGGGCCTCGTCGCGATGGCCGCCGACCCCGATCCGCACCTGGCGGCGCTGCCGGTCCGGGCCAGGCCGCTGCTGGAGAAGCAGTGGCCATGGTGGGGAGACATCCTGGCTCACCCGGCACGCGACGCGTTCTGGCAGGAACTCTCGGTCATCGACCGCATCGAGGACATCACGGTGCCCGCGCTGAACATCGGCGGGTGGTTCGACATCTTCGCCGGCAACACGGTCCGGACGTTCACCGAGATGCGCAGGCGCGGCGGCAGCGCCGCGGCGCGCGAGGGCCAGCGCCTGATCATGGGCCCGTGGGACCACCTGAACAGCACCGGCGTCTACCCCGACCGGAAGTTCGGGCTGATGGCCGACGCGCTGTACAACGACCTGACCGGCGTGCACCAGCGGTTCTTCGACCGGTGGCTGCGGGGCCGGGAGGGCGCCACGGCAGGGGACGCGCCGGTGCGGATCTTCGTGATGGGCATCGACCAGTGGCGCGACGAGCAGGACTGGCCACTGCCGGACACCGCGTACGTGGACTACTTCCTCGACGGCTCGGGGCGGGCCAACACCGCGAACGGCGACGGGCTGCTGAGTCCCGAGGCGCCGGCCGAAGAGCACACCGACGTGTACCTGTACGACCCGCGGCGGCCGGTCCCGACGCTGGGCGGGCGGGTCATGCTGCCGTCGACGGCGAACGCGGCCGGGGCCGTCGACCAGCGCCCGGCGGAGACCCGCGACGACGTGCTCTGCTACTCGACGCCGGTGCTGGAGCGGCCGGTGGAGGTCACCGGGCACGTGTCGCTGACGCTGTTCGTGTCCTCGTCGGCGGCCGATACCGACGTCACCGGCAAGCTGGTCGACGTGTTCCCGGACGGGCGCGCGATCTTCCTGACCGACGGGATCCTGCGTGCGCGCTACCGCAACTCGCTCGCCGACCCCGAGCCGCTCGCGCCGGGCGAGGTGTACGAGGTCACGCTCGACCTGTCGGTGACGTCGAACGTGTTCCTGCCCGGGCACCGGATCCGGCTGGAGGTGTCCAGCAGCAACTTCCCCCGCTTCGACCGCAACACCAACACCGGCGGCATCGTCATCGAGGACGGCGAGGAGGACGTCGTGGTCGCGGTGAACCGCGTCTTGCACGGCCCCGCGCACCCGAGCCGGCTGGTCCTGCCGGTCATCGGCCGGTGACGCCAGCAGGACCTTCCCGCGGGAGGAGCGGGACCTGCTCGGCACCAGCCACGGCCACTGCACCGCCAGCGCGGCCGGCGGCTCCCGCTCTCAGGAGATTGGCAGGGGGCATTTTGTGATCTCATCAGAGAACAGCGACTGGGCTTTGAGGGCCTCGTTCGTGCCGTTATCTGCCCCGGCCATCGCGGCCGCACTCTTGCCGGCCTGCAAGGCTGCCAGAGCGGTCCTGAAATCGGTCATGGCCCGGGTGAAAACGGGACCGGCCCTGCCCGGCGGCGGGTCGGCGAGCGCAGTCCGTATCTCGCCAGCAAGCCGCTGGCCGGCGGGGGCCGCTATGCGTGTGCCGGCGAAGGGGAACTGGGTCACCACGCTTTCCGCCGCCTTCTGGCCTGGGCCTTTCTCCCATTTCTGCCACTGTCCGCAGAACCCTGCCGGCTGGTGCGCCGTGGCCACGGCCGCCGGCAGGCTGGCCTGGAGCGGCACCAGGGATCCCAGCAGCAAGGCGACGGGCAGGATGGCCGCGACCAGGTAAGGCCGCCAGGGCTGCGGGGCGCCGCCGGGCCGCGACGCGGGAGAGCACAGCCGCTCCCAGTGGTACGCCAGGAGCGGCCACGCGAGCAGGACGGCCGCGGTCGCGATGAGCAGAGGCCTGCTGTAGGAGAGCAGCTGGCGCACGTCGATCTTGACGACGATTTCCGTCAGGCTGGACGGCAGGCCGAGCAAGACCACGGTAGGCACGGTCAGCGCCGCGGGGAGGACCAGCAGCCAGGCCACGACCGCGACGGGCCAGACGGCCGCCAGGCGGGCCGTGTCACCGGGACGTGGCGCCGCGAGGCGCAGCCGCAGCCGCCGTGGCGGATGTGAGAGGAGCGCAAGCGCCCTCGCGGCCACGGGCGCGCGGGGCCCGGTCGCTGCCAGCAGGGCCTGCCGTACCGCGCCGGGGCCGATGGCCTGCGCGGCCACCTGGTCGGCGCCCAGCTCGGCCAGCCACAGCGCCGTGACCGGAAGAAAGACCTCCCCGGGTACCACCACGGCCAGCGAGACACCGTAGACGGCGGCAAACGGAGCCAGGGCGCTCCCGTTGGCGGCGAGGTAGACCGTGACCGGGATCAGCACGAGCAGCAGGTAAGCGGGCACCCAGATCCGCATGAGCCACACGAACGGGCTGCCCAGGCCGACGATCAGCTGGTCGCCGCGGCGCCGGTGCCCCACCTCGTGCAGGAGTATGGCCTGGGCAGCCTCGCGGTCACGCCGCCACAGGGCGGCGAGCGGGCGGAAGACGGCAATCCTTGCGCCGCGCCAGCCGACCGGGTAGATCCGGGCCATCTGATCGGACCGCATCGTGACCCGCAGCGAGACCGACGGGTCGTGGGCGCTTACCCATTCCTGCATCTCGGCCATGATCGGCCGGCTGTCGCTGGCGAGCCTGAACCGCCACTCCACCCATCGGCCGCGCAGATGCGGGAACATCGTGGCCGCCGCACCCGTGAGGATCACGGCATAGATGAGCACGGAGAAGATGAGGGACAGGCGCGCCACCCAGACAAGCCCGCCGCCTTCGCCCCCGCGTAACCCGCCGAAGAGCGTGACGCTCGCGGAGCGCAGCAGGCTGATCTCGTAAGGCATGGCGGCGATCAGGAAGCCCAGCAGCCACACCCACAGCCACGGCGGCAGAGCCGCCGCCCCGGCTGAGCGGCGGCTCTGCGTGGCGGCCGGTGCCGTCATGGCCGTCTGTGCTTTCGGTGCTGCCCGCCGTGCGCCGCCGCTGGCTTCTCGATCCGTCCGCCACCGCTGTCGGGAACGGCGGCCAGGGCGTCCACGAACTGGGCCGCTTCCGCGGTGTCCGCCAGCAGTTCCTCGAGCAGGTCGCAGGCGAGTTCGTCGGCCCGTGCCCTGGTGAACCCGGCGGACGCCAGGCGGTCACGCAGGGAGCCGAACGCCGTTTCGAGGGCCTGCCTCTCAGCTAACGGCGTGGCCTGCGGCGCCGCCTGCTCGTGATGGCGCTCGGCGCGGAACGCGATGACCATGCCCGCTGCCGCCAGGGCGTTGCCGACGTAAGGACTGCGGAGAAACGCGAGCAGCGCGGTGGCGGCGTGCGCCAGCCCTTGCAGGATCAGCGGGAGGTCAGCCGCGTTGGCACCGGGCCCGAAGGCCCCTGGCTGCGTGCCGGGACGTGGCAGCAGGTCCTTGCGCGCCTGCCCGCCCGCCGCGTAAGCCGCTCCGACCTCGGCGGCGAAGTCAGCCTCGTCGGGAGCTACCCGCCGCGCAATGCGCTCCGACCAGCGCTGAACCACATCCACCAGAGGCCCTCCCCCGGGAGGCTTCCAGGGCCGGGCGACCCCCGGCCAACACCCAGTGCTGAGCTTAACGTCCGGAGTCGCCGTATAAGCGGATAATCAGATCAAACAAGTGGTTACCAGGGCAGTGTGCCATAGCCGCCGTTGTCGCGCTGCTTGTGGCGCGTGTCGAGCGAGCGGGCGTCGAAGCTGATCCGTCCCGTCACCGCGCCGCCGGAGCTGACGGTGGCCTCGCCGGCCATGGGCCCGAGCGTCCCGCGCACGGTGATCGCGCCCCAGAAGTGCCGGACGCGGAACTCGGCCGCTGACCCCGTGGGGTCGAGCACCCAGCTGCCGGCGGCAGTCCCGTCAGCCAGCTGCGACGTGGCGCCCGGCATTGCAGACCCGTTCATGTGCGGTTGACTCCTTTCGACAGCAGTTCGACAGCACAGCCTCCGGGAACGTCAGGTGGCGCGGCGCCGTCACATTCCGGCGCGCTGTCTTGTCGTCCTGGTGAAAGCAGACGCGCGACGGAGGGAGCCGCCGGCACCATGACCACCCCATCCGGGCCAGGAGGCGGCCGGCCCGACGCGGGCCTGGACGCGATCATGAGCCAGCGGCGTCAGCTCATCAATCTGACGTACCGGCTCCTTGGCTCCCTGGCCGAGGCCGAGGATGCCGTGCAGGAGACCTACGCCCGCTGGTACGCGATGTCAGGCCAGGAACAGGACGCG
>JASHQP010000708.1 GCA_030039095.1 Streptosporangiaceae bacterium | reverse complement strand
CGCCGCGAGAGTCCGAATAGCACGTCAAAGGCCGCCCGCTGAAATACAGCAGGCGGCCTATGGGAGCGGCATGTCACGATCGCCGCAGGGCGAAAATGATCAGCACGATGATGACGATGACGACGATGGTTCCAATTCCGATATAAATGGCTCTGCCCTCCTTTTGAGCCGACGACCCGCCCTAGCTGTCCGGTATGGCCGGCTCTAAACATCAGCGGCGGCCAAACGCCGCCGGGAAGGCGGGCGCTGCGACGAACGCAACCGGGCCTTCGCCTCACGCTGGCGCAGCAGGCGGCGTTCCTCCTCGGTGAGGCCACCCCAGACACCCTGCAGAGGTCCGGAGGCAAGCGCGTAGCCAAGGCAGTTGAGGCGCACGGCGCAGGCGGCGCAGACCGCCTTCGCGCGCGCCACCTGCCCGAGGGCGGGACCCGTTCCGGAGATAGGGAAAAACAGGTCGGGGTCAGCGGACTGGCAGGCGGCGAGTGACCACCACTCGGCCACGGTGTCGGCGGTAGTTGTCATGGCGACCTCAGATCTGCTCCGATGCGGATGGCGTGAACAGCCGTAGCCGATCTGACTTCCCGTTTCGCGCCGGGATAATCCTGCCGTCAGCAGCGCGCCGGGCACCCCTGTTGGCTGCCGCCCAGCTTCGCAGGGCAGCCGACGCGGTGGCTCCCTTCCGGTGCGCGGCAATCGCGACGGCGGTCAGCCCTATCACCACGACGGTTCTGTTCCGGACCAGGGCCTTAGCTGTAGCCAGCCCAAGGATGAGCAAGATCATCTGCTGGATGCGTGCCGCATGTTCGGCATCTGTCGCCATTTCGGGCCATTCCCTTCAGCCTCGGGGCCGCCACGAGGAGTCCGGGCGCTTCTGCAGTTGTCTCCTTTGTGGGGGTGAGTTGTCATCACCCGTCATGGCCTGGTCACCCTGGTGACCTTGCTTATCCTCGTCCGAGCCGGCTGCGGCAGCTGTGATGGCCTCGGGCACCATCATCGGGCTGATGTCTTCAGCGGGCTACCTCAGGATATTCACGGCGCGGGAGACGACCAGCACCGCGACAACCAGGGAAATCGCCTCTTCGGCCATCATCATGAGTTTCGCCCAGGACCTGATCGCCGAGACGTCCGTGGGGCTGAACGCCGTGGCGGCCGTGAACGAGAGATGCAGGTAGTCGATGAACTTGGGATACCAGTCAGCCCCGGCATACTGAGCGTTAACCATTTCTGGGAAGATGAAGGCAGGCCTGCGGCCCGATCCCCGTGCGCGGGCGGCCGCTCCGCCGCGGTCGAGATCCCAGTACCAGAGGCCGAAGGCGATCACGTTGGTGAGCCAGATGGCCCCGCCGCTGGCCAGCAGGATGTTGGCGTCGTTGCTGAACTTGGCGTCGCCGATGATGCCGGCCACGAGGCGGACCGCGGCGGAGGCGTTCACGAGAGATATCACGCCGATCAGCGTCCCGGTCCCAGCCCGCAACCAGGTCGAATCGCGGTCGATGCGCCCTGGGTCGCCGATGACGAGTATCGCGAGCAGGGCGAAGACTACGAGGACGAACGCCCAGCGGGCGTCCCCGTTCCTGAGCTCAGGTGGCAGGACTGCACGCAGGCCTCCGGCGACAAGCACCGCCAGCGCCATCGGCCAGCGGCTCTCGCCTGCCGCGGGCGACTGCCGCCCGTCTGGTGGCACCGCCGGCCTCGGGATCGTCATTTGTCAGCCCACCAGCAGGAAGATCACGATGATCACCGGGTCCCGATGCGTGTCGAGCCACATCCGGGGCCCTGAGCAGGCAGCACACTCCCACGATTCCGCGCGTGCTTGCTCTCTGCCTCACCCTGCCGGGGTGACAGGCCGGCGGGGCTGCGGGAATCATCCGCCAGGGGTGAGGCAGCCGTGATGCGAGCTCAGGCGTGCCCGGAGGCCCCGGCGGTCACAGCCGCCCGCGCCGCCAGGCCGGCTTGCGCTTCTCCAGGAACGCGCGCATCCCCTCGCGTGCGTCCGGGAGCTGGCTCGTCGCGGCCATGACCTCGATGGCGTAGGCGTACGCCTTCGGCTGGTCCAGGTCGATCTGCGCGTACAGCGCCTGCTTGCCGATGCCCTTGCTCTCCGCCGACCCGCGCGTCACCCGCTCGAGCAGGTCGGCGGTGGCCGAGTCGAGCTGATCGGCGGGCACAACCCGGTTGACCAGGCCCCAGTCCAGCGCGGTCCCGGCGTCGATCACATCGCCGGACATGGCCATCTCCATGGCCCGCTTCCTGCCGACGTTCCTCGCGACGGCCACCATCGGTGTGTGGCAGAACCAGCCGCCTTTGCCGCCCGGGGTGGCGAAGCCGGCGTTCTCGCTCGCGACGGCGAGGTCGCAGGTGGCGACCAGCTGGCAGCCGGCCGCCGTGGCGAGCCCGTGCACCCGCGCCACGACCGGCTGCGGGACGTGCTGGATCGCGTCCATCAGCTCGGTGCAGGTCTGCAGCAAGGAGCGCACCGCGGCCAGGTCGCCGTCGACGACGTCGGCGAAGTCGTGCCCGGCGCTGAACACCGGGCCGTTCCCGGCCAGCACGATGCCGAGCGCGTCGCTGTCCCCGATCTCACCGAACGCCGCTGTCAGCTCGCGCATGTGCTGCAGGGACAGCGCGTTGCGCCGCTGCGGCCGGTTCATCGTCACGGTGGCGAAGTCGCCGGACCGCTCGACCTGGATGTGCTCGTACCGCACGCCCGCCTCCTGCCTGCTCCGTTACCCGCAGCCTACGCGCCGCGGCTAACGCGGGGCCGCGCCCGGCGGGCCAGCCTCGCCGGACGGCCCGGCCGCTGGAGCCGGCTGGGGATGGTGGCGTATCCACCAGTCGACGAGATTCGGCACCAGGGCGAGCAGCAGCCAGATGTACTTCGCGTTATCGGCGTTCACCCAGGCCAGGCCCATGGACGCGGCGAGGACAACGATCACTCCCAGCGAGCGCAGGAACCCGGCACGCCGCGCCACGGCGTGCGATCCGGGAGTCTCCAGTCCCCGGCGCCGGCCGAGCTCGGCGGTCGCCTGCGTGGCCAGGCCGGCCAGCAGCAGGTTCAGCGCAAAGATGTCGACCGCGAGCGGGTTGCTGGAGTACTCACCCAGCAAGTCGCTGGTGAACGGCATGATCGTGATCGTGAACAGGAACGCGAAGTTCCACCAGGCCAGGCTCTCCTGCTGGCCGGCCAGGTGCTGGAACACCCGGTGGTGGACCAGCCAGAACTGCGCGACGACGTAGAACGAGATCACATAGGCGGTCAGCTGGTCGCCGCCCCTGCCCAGCGCCGCGGCGAGATCGGACGCCGAGTTCGGGTTGGCGACCTCGCTCAGCGCCGGCACCCTGAGCTGCAGCACGAGCAGGGTGAGCGCGATCGCCACCACGCCGTCGGACAAGGCGAGCAGCCGATCGACGCTCGGCACGTCGTCGTCCCGCGGCCTGGCGCGGCCTGTTTCCGTGGACATGGCCACCAAGCTTCCCACGATCTGTGGACCCGGCGGCACGCCGCCGCACCGCCGGACGGGAGTCAGATGAGGGGACGCCGGGTTAGCGGGCAGGAACTGCAGCGATCGGTGTCCCGGCGGGGATCGCGGCGAGCAGCGCACGCGCCCAGTCGCGGTAGCCGTCCTGGCTGGGATGGAAGTTGTCGACCCCGAACTTTCCGTCCCACGGCGGCAGGAAGTGAGCGGACACCTCGGCGACTGGGAGGTCGCGGGCGCCGGCGGAACGATGGATGGCCTGGTTGATGCGGGCCACGTACGGGACGCTGGCCCGGCCGAGGATGCCCCAGATCCCGGTGGGCAGCGGCAGGTCGAGCACCACCGTGCCGCCAGGAACCGTGCCGATCAGCCCGCGCAGGTCGGCGAGCACCTTCGACGGGGTGGAGTACAGGATGTCGTTGGCCCCGATCCCGCACGTCACCATCGCCGCATCGGCGGGAATCCGGGGCAGCTGGTCGCGCTGCACGTCGCGGATGAGCGCGCCGGACAGGGACAGGTTGAGCACACGCCACGGCCGCCCGGTCCGCTGCCGCATCGCGGCGAGGACCTGGCCGACGTAGCCGCCCATCGGACTCGGCGCCCCGAGCCCCTGGGCGGTCGAGTCGCCGAGCACCGCCCACAGCGGGCCGTCCTCGGTGAGCACCTGGTCGTTGTGCGCGTCCCAGTGGGTGGCGAACGTGGCGCAGTCCTCGCGCAGCGCGATGACGCCGTCGGCCCAGCGCCCGAACCGGCCGGAGCGCAGCCCGGACACGCTGGCCGCTGGATTGTGGGTGACGTACGTGGCCGCGGTCGCGATGACCTCGACGGGGGAGCGGCGCCGGCCGCCGTTGCCACCGGACAGCGCTGCCATCCAGGAAGGACGCGACACGGTTGCTGCCTGATGCACGCCGGCCCCCCCTTGCCGCTCGATGGCGGATCCGGCGCCAGAGCTGAACGAAGCTGGACCAATACGCTACTAGATGTCCATCCGCCGGTGTATGCCCGATGTCGCATAGCAGCCGCTGCGCGGCATCGGCGCACGCCGCGTCGCTGTCGGCGGCAGCCAGGCCGGCCTCGCCGATGACCTCGGGCAGCGCGCTCTGGGTGCAGCGACCGGCGCAGCGGGCCGTCACCGGCAACGACGAGAACCGGCCGGTCGCCGGGCGCATATTGCGCGCGCAGGTCCGCGTCGAACCTCGTGGGAGACCATCATCGACCTGACGCCGTAGCGGCGTGCCCAGGCGCCGGTCCAGCGCATCACCAGTCCCTGCGTGCTGTGGTGGCGATCCGGCCGGGCCCCGGGGATGACCAGCACCGGCTCGTGCCCGGCCGCCAGGTAGCCGGCGCCGAGCTCGGCCAGGGCGGTCCGCAGCCCGCCCGAGGCGGGCGCGACATAATTGGCGAGCCGCACGATCCTCACGTACCGATCATGGCGTCGCAAGGTGCTGGAACGCGGAACTCGGCGTGGCAGGCTCGCGAACTCCGGACGCTTCGGTGGCCATGGCACTGCTGGGCGTCCCGTTCAGGGTAGTCTTCGTTACCAACCGGTAACTTATCGAGATCACCGTTGCGTGAGGAGGGCCCGGTGACCGACCTGCGATCCGCACTCGCCGGCGCGGTGGGCCTTGACCACGTGCTGTCCGACGGCCCGCCGGAGTACGGGCACGACGAGAGCCTGACCGTCGGCGCCGTTCCGCCGGCGTTCGTGGTCAGGCCGGGCAGCACCGGCGAGGTGGCGGTCGTGCTGCGGGCGGCGGCCGCCCACGGTGTGACCGTGACCGCGCGGGGCTCGGGGACCGGGCTTTCCGGCGCCGCGGTGCCGGACGGGCGGGGCGTCGTGGTGTCGTTCGAGCGGATGAACCGGATCCTCGAGATCGACGCCGCGAACCACGCCGCCGTCGTGCAGCCCGGCGTGACCCTGGCCGAGCTGGACGAGGCCGCGGCCGCGCACGACCTGGTGTACCCGGTGTATCCCGGCGAGATGAGCGCCAGCCTGGGCGGCACGATCGCGACCAACGCGGGCGGCATGCGCGCGGTCAGGTACGGCATCACGCGCCGGCACGTGCTCGGGCTCGAGGCCGTGCTCGCGTCAGGGGAGGTGCTGCGCACCGGCGGGAAGATCGTCAAGGAGAGCAGCGGATACGATCTGACCCAGCTGATCATTGGCTCGGAGGGCACCCTGGCGCTGGTCACCGAGGCCACGGTCCGGCTCTACCCGCGGCTGCCGGCGCAGGCCACCGTGCTCGCGCCGTTCGCGTCGCTCGACAAGGTGACCGAGGCCGTCCCGGCGATCGTGGCCAGCGGCATCGAGCCGCTCGTCCTCGAGTACGTCGACACGGTGACGATGTCCGTGATCGCCGGCAACGAGGGGATCGACCTCGGGATCCCGGCGGCCGTCCGCGACAAGGCGCTGGCCTACCTCATCGTGATGCTCGAGGAGCGCAACGACGAGCTCCTGGCCGGCGCGACGGAGGAGGCAGCCGAGCTGCTCACCCACCTCGGCGCCCCGGACGTGTACGTGCTGCCCGCCCCGGCGGCGCGGCGGCTGATCCAGGCGCGGGAGAAGGCGTTCTGGGCCGCCAAGCGAGCCGGGGCCGACGACATCCTGGACACCGTTGTGCCGCGCGCCGCCATGGCCGGCTTCCTCGCCGAGGTCGGCGAGATCGCCAGGGACCACGGCGGTCTCGTGGTCGGCACCGGGCACGCGGGCGACGGCAACGTCCACCTCGCGGTGTTCCAGCCCGACGCCGAGGCACGGGCCGGGCTGCTGCGGGACATCTTCGCGGCGGCGGTGTCCCGGGGCGGCGCGATCAGCGGCGAGCACGGCATCGGCCACGCCAAGAAGCGCTACTGGCTGGAGCTCGCCGACCCGGTGACGGTCAGGCTGATGCGCCGGGTGAAGCGGGCCTTCGACCCGGAGGGCCTGCTGGGTCCCGGGTCGGTGTTGGATTGACGGGCCAGCATCCTCCGGCGGAAGGCACACCATGAACGGCGCACAGGCCCTGATCCGCACGCTAACCGGGTCCGGCGTGGACGTGTGCTTCAGCAACCCGGGAACCTCGGAGATGCACTTCGTCGCGGCGCTGGACGCGGTGCCGGAGATGCACGGCGTGCTGTGCCTGTTCGAGGGCGTGGCGACCGGCGCGGCCGACGGTTACGCGCGGATGGCGAGCCGGCCAGCCGCTGTGCTGCTGCACCTCGGGCCCGGCCTGGCGAACGGGCTGGCCAACCTGCACAACGCGCGGCGCGCCCGTACCCCGCTGGTCGCCGTGGTCGGCGACCACGCCACGTACCACAAGCGGTTCGACGCGCCGCTCGAGTCGGACATCGACGCGCTGGCCGGCACGGTGTCCGGCTGGGTGCGCCGCTCGCTGCGCAGCGCGGACGTGGCCGCCGACGCCGCCGACGCGGTCGCGGCGGCGCAGCGCCCGCCGGGCGGGATCTCGACCCTGATCCTGCCCGCCGACGTCTCCTGGTCCGAGGGCGCCTCACCAGCGGCTGCGCTTCCGGTGCGCGCGCCCGCTCCCGTGCCGGAGACGACCGTCGAATCAGTGGCCGCAACGCTACGCTCCGGGGAACCCAGCGTGCTCCTGCTCGGCGGTGCGGGCACGCGGCGGCCCGGCCTGGAGGCGGCCAGCCGGGTAGCCCGGGCCACCGGGGCGCGGCTGCTGTGCGAGACATTCCCGGCGCGGATCGAGCGCGGCGCGGGCATCCCGTCGGTCGACCGGCTCGCCTACCTCGCCGAGTTCGCCGCCTCGCAGCTGGAAGGGACGCGGCACCTGATCCTGGCCGGCGCGGCGGCCCCGGTCTCGTTCTTCGCGTACCCGGGGAAGCTGAGCTCGCTGGTCCCGGGCGGCTGCGGGGTGAGCGTGCTGGCCGAGCCGGGCGACGACGTGTGCGCCGCGCTGGCCGCGCTCGCCGACCTGGCCGCGCCGGATACCAAGCCGCTGGGACATGGGGCCGAGCGCCCGCTGCTGCCATCCGGCGACGGACCGCTGACCGGGGATGCCGTGGCGGCCGCCGTGGGCGCGCTGCTGCCCGAGGCAGCGATCGTGTCCGACGAGGCGAACACGTCCGGGCTGTGGCTGCCCGGCGCGACCGCC
>JASHQP010000067.1 GCA_030039095.1 Streptosporangiaceae bacterium | reverse complement strand
CGGCCAGGCCCGAGGCCACTGCCGCGAGCGCCACGGCCGGGCCGCCCGGAGCCAGCCGCTTCAGTGCCACGGCCGGGCCTGCCGAAGCCAGGCCGGCTGCGCCAAAGCCGAGGACGGTGAAGCCCGCGAACCACCAGGACCCGCTGGCCTCCGGGTCATGGACGACCGTCATCGCGGTCAGCGCCGCGGTCATGTAGCCAGCCGGGACTACGACCGCCATCCAGAGCCACGCGAGCTCGCGGCGGCGCCGTTCCCGGCGGGCGAGGCGGACCATCTGCAGCCACAGCGGCACGCCGCCGACGGCCGCCGTCAGGACCGAGGCCGCGAGCGCGGCATCGAAGATCAGGTAGCACCACTGAACCAGCGGGTGGCCGGGCGCCCGGAATCCCTGCAGCTGGGTGAGCTGGACGAAGACGGCGCCCGCGCCGGCCAGCGCCGACCATGCCACCAGCACGGTGCCGACCGAGGCCCGCATCCGCGACTCACGGTCGTGCAGGTGCCGGGGCGGGTTCACCCAGGCGGGCACCGCACGCATGACCAGGCTGGCTACGGTGGCCGGGCCGCTCCCGGTCTCCTCCAGCAGCGCCCGCACCTCGTCCCCGTAACGCTCCCGCCAGGCCGGCGGATACAGCATCAGCGCCAGGCGGGCCAGCGGGCCCGGTCCGGCGTGCACCGGCCTGCTCACGCGCCGGCCCACCCGTAGCGCCCGCCGAGGCGGGCCTGGGCGAGCGACGCGACCCGGCCCATGCGAGCCGACTGCTCCGCCAGCGCGGCGCGCCCCGCCGCCGTGATCTGATACGGCCGGCGCCGGTCGGCGGAGGCCAGCGGCTCGATCAGCCCGGCGGCCTCGAGCCGGGCGATCACGGCGTAGAGCGTGCCCGCTGTCAGCCGCACGCCCATGGTTTCGGAGACGTCGCGGATGATCGCGTACCCGTGCTTGGGCTCGTCCGCCAGGCTGGCCAGCACCAGGAACGGCGGATCTGCCCAGCGGTCGAGTCGGTTGGTCACGGTGGCGTCCTCAGCTTTAGCTTTTCTTTGCGCAACGGCCCTGAGCTTTGGACTGCCAGTCTAGGTTCGTCGACTATGCTGTTGCCCGCTATACCGGCTGCCGTTATAGCGGGACCGGCTGAGGAGATTCCGTGGCGCATTCGGCCACCGGCACCAGCAGGCGCGGCCCCCTGGCCGCCAAGGTGCCGGAGATTACGTTTCTGTTCTGGGTCATCAAGCTGCTCACGACGGCGGGCGGCGAGGCCACCTCGGACTACCTCGCGCTGCACGGCTACTTCCTGGCCGCCGTGGTGGAGGGCGGGATCTTTGTGATCGCCGTGGTCATCCAGTTCTCGGTCCGCCGCTACGTGGCCGCCGCGTACTGGTTGCTGGCGCTGGCGATCGCGATCTTCGGCACCGGCGTCGCCGACGCCATGCACCTGATCGTCGGCATCCCGTACGGCGGCACGACCGCGCTGTGGGCGTGCATCCTGGCCGTGGTCTTCGCGGTCTGGTACCGCAGCGAGGGCACGCTGTCGATCCACAGCATCACCACCACGCGCCGCGAGCTGTTCTACTGGGCCACGGTGTTTGCCACGTTCGCCCTCGGCACCGCGCTCGGCGACTTCACCGCCTCGGTTCTGCATCTGGGCTACCTGGGCTCGGCCACGGCGTTCTTCGTGGTGATCCTGGTTCCGGCGGTGGCGTGGCGGCTGGGGATGAACGCGATCGCGGCGTTCTGGTTCGCATACGTGGTCACCAGGCCGCTCGGCGCCTCGTTCGCCGACTGGTTCAGCAAGCCGCACGACATCAGCGGCCTCAACTACGGCGACGGCCCGACGGCCGCGGTCATGCTCGCGCTCATCGTGATCCTGGTCGGCTACACCGCGATCGCCCGGTACGACATCCAGCCGCCGTCCGCGGCCAGCCGGCCGGCCGCCACCGGGCGGGGCGATCGGGCCGGGACCGAGCCGGTGATCAGGGACGTGATCTCCGACCCGGCTCGCGATCCGCTGCTCTAGTTCCCCGCCCGTTGCGGGTGACCTGCTGGCGCTAGGGTCAGTCATGCCGAGTTGATCGAGATGGGGAGCCGGCCGGTGAGGCTCGAGACGCTGCTTCCGCTGGGCAAGGTGGATCCGGGACTGCGGGCGCCCGAGACTCCGCTGGACATCTGGAGCGTCGGTGCCGACGCGCGGCTGCTGGAGGAGGCCGGGTACACCGGGCTCGTGGTGGAGGAGACCAAGGACGATCCGTTCAGCCTGCTGACCCTGGCTGCTGCGCACACCGAGCGGCTGCGGCTGACGACCGGCGTCACGATTGCCTTTCCCCGCAGCCCGACCGTGATGGCGCTGAACGCGTGGACGCTGCAGAAGCTGTCACGGGGCCGGTTCACCCTCGGGCTGGGCACGCAGGTCCGCGGTCACATCCAGCGCCGCTACGGAGTGCCCTGGTCGGCTCCGGGCCCGTGGATGCGGGAGTACGTGGCGGCCGTGCGGGCGGTGTGGGAGTGCTGGCAGAACGGCACGCCGCTGCAGTTCAGCGGCGAGCACTATCAGCTGTCGCTGATGGTTCCCCTGTTCGACGCCGGGCCGATCGCCGACCCGTATATTCCGGTCCATCTGGCTTCGGTCAACACGTACATGTGCTCGGTCGCCGGAGAGGTCGCCGACGGGATCCGCCCGCACCCGGTGTGCACGCCCTCCTACATCGCCGAGGTCATGCTCCCGGCAGTCCAGCGGGGTGCTGCCCGTTCCGGCCGGTCGCTGGAGAAGTTCCGCGTCTGCATGAAGCCGCTGGTCGCATCCGCGCGATCGGAAGACGAGCTGATCGCCAAGGTCCGTGACGCGCGGGCCCGGATTGCCTTTTACGCGTCCACGCCGGGCTACGCGGCCGCATTCGAGCATCTCGGACTCGCTGAACTGGCCGCCGAGGCGAAGCTGCTGTCCAGGGCGCAGCGCTGGGAGGAACTGCCCGCGCTGATCGATGATGGCGTGCTGAACCAGTTCGCGGTGATAGGAACCTATGACGAGATCGGGGAGAAGCTGCTGTCGCGCTACTCCGGTCTCGTCACCGACATCGAGTTCTCGATCAGCGTCCGCAGCAGCGCCGATCGGCAGACGCTTGCCGAGCTGGCCCGGACGGTACAGCAGGCAGACGACAGCGCAGCCCGAGCCGCCATTGCCGGCACGGGAACCGGCACCGCGACCGGAGAGTGAGGGGTCCCATGGGGAGGCCGCTGCCGCCAGTTCGGCCGCAGGAGCTCGAGCCGATCGAGCGCGCGTCCGTCGACGAGCTCAGGGACGTGCAGCTGCAGCGCCTGAAGTGGTCGCTCGGTCACGCTTACGAGAACGTGCCGTTCTACCGGCAGGCCTTCGACGACGCCGGCGTGCACCCGTCCGAGGTGACCACGCTCGCCGATCTGGGCCGCTTTCCGCTGACGGCAAAGGGCGACCTGCGCACCCAGTACCCCTTCGGGATGTTCGCGGTTCCCATGTCGCAGATCACGCGGATCCACGCGAGCAGCGGCACGACCGGCCAGCCGACCGTGGTCGGCTACACGGCCGAAGACCTGCAGATGTGGTCGGCGCTCGTCGCCCGGTCGATCCGCGCCGCGGGCGGGGGACCAGGTGACCGCGTCCACGTCGCCTACGGGTACGGCTTGTTCACCGGCGGCCTCGGGCTGCACTACGGCGCCGAGGCGCTCGGCTGCACCGTCATCCCGGTTTCGGGCGGCGTGACCGAGCGCCAGGTCACCCTGATCCGCGACTTCAGGCCCGACATCATCGCGGTCACCCCGTCCTACATGCTCGTCATTCTCGATGAGATGGTGCGCCAGGGCATGGACCCGGCGCAGTCGTCGCTGCGCATCGGCATCTTCGGCGCCGAGCCGTGGACCGACGAGATGCGCCGCGAGATCGAGCAGCGTTTCAGCATGCATGCCCTGGATATCTACGGCCTGTCGGAGGTGATGGGGCCCGGGGTCGCGATGGAGTGCGTCGAGACGAAGGACGGCCCGCACGTCTGGGAAGACCATTTCTATCCCGAGATCGTCGACCCGGGCACCGGCGAGGTGCTGCCGGACGGCGAGGAAGGCGAGCTCGTCTTCACGAGCCTGACCAGGCAGGCCATGCCCGTCGTGCGCTACCGCACCCGTGACATCACCTCCCTGCTGCCGGGCACGGCCCGGCCGATGCGGCGGCTGCGGCGCGTGTCCGGCCGCAGCGACGACATGATCGTGCTCCGCGGGGTGAACCTGTTCCCGTCGCAGATCGAGGAGCTCATCCTGCGCGTGCCGGGCCTGTCGCCGCACTTCCAGTGCGTGCTGACCCGGCCCGGGCGCACCGACGAGCTGACCGTCCGTGTCGAGCGCCGCCCAGACGCCGACGCCGCACTGGCCGGTGAACACGGGAAGGCCCTGGCCGGCCTGGTCAAGAACTCGGTCGGCGTGACCGTCCGCGTCGACGTCACGGAACCGGAGACCGTGGAGCGCTCGGCCGGGAAGATGCGCCGGATCGTGGACCAGCGATGATGACGCTGGCGGCCGTGCCGGGCGAGCGCCCCGGCGGGTAACTGCTGCGGGTCCGGGTCGTCGGCACCGGCGGCGAGGCGCTGCAGGCGGCGCTTGTCGATCTTCTCGTTCGGCAGCGTCGGCAGCTCGGCGAGAAACACGATGGCCTTGGGGACCTTGTAGTTCGCCAGCCGTCCGCGGGCCCAGCCGAGCAGTTCCGCGGGAGTCGCGTGCGCGTCCGGCTGCAGCTCGACGTAGGCCACGCCGACCTCCTGGTAGGCGGGGTCGGGGCGGGGGACGACCGCGGCCAGCTTCACGGCCGGGTGGCTCTCCAGCGCCAGCTCGATCTCGCGAGGGTAGATGTTGTAGCCGCCGGACCGGAAGACCTGCTTGGTGCGCCCGATCAGCCGCAGGTTCCCGTCCTCGCGCAGCACCCCGACGTCGCCCATGCGCAGGTAGCCGCCGGGGGTGAACGCCTCGGCCGTCGCGCCGGGAGCGCCGAGGTACCCGGCCGTCAGCGTCGGGTGGCGCAGGCACACCTCGCCCTCCTCGCCGGGCTGCGCCCAGCCGCCGTCGGCGCGCAGCAGCCGCACGTCGAGTTCGGGGTCGGGGCGGCCGACGGTCTCGGCGAGGACGTCGTCGGGCGCGTCAAAGTCGGCGTAGCTCACCGACGACGTCGCCTCGCTGCTTCCGTACGTGGTGATCAGCGACAGCCCGCGTGCGCGCAGCCGCCGGATCGCCGGCAGCGGGAGTGCCGCGCCGCCCCAGGCCACCACCTGCAGCGACGAGAGATCCGTGGGCCCGAAGGCCGGGTGGTCGATGATCCGCTGGAGCTGTGTCGCCCCGGTGAAGATCATGTTGAGCCGGTCGCGCTCGATCGCCGCGAGCGTCGCGCCGGCGTCGAAACGCTCGTGCAGGCGCAGCGAGCCGCCGGAGACCGCGACCATCGCCAGGATGTCGCCGGGCATCCCGACGTGGTTGATCGGCCCGTCGCCGACGGTCCTGGCCTGCGCGACGCGGTACGCCGCGGTCTGGACGCGGCCGAGCCGGACGAGCCCGGAGTGGCGCAGCAGAGCGCCCTTCGGGCGGCCGGTGCTGCCCGAGGTGTACACGAGAATCGCCACGTCCTGCGGGTCCACCGCGGTCGCGCGGCCGGCCACGGCGGCAGCGTCGATGCCCACGCCGGCGGCGTCGAGCTCGCTGTCGGCCGCGAGCAGCGGACCGGCCGAACCGAGGATGTGGACGGCGTGCTCCCGCCCCGCGTCGCGGGCGGCTTGCCGAAGGTCGTCGGCCAGCCGGCGGCCCTCGAATTCCTCGACGGACAGCACCAGCCGCGGCTCGGCGTCGCCGAGCACATACGCCATCTCCGGCACGGTGTAGCGCGGGTTGAGGCCGAACCAGATAGCGCCGATCTTGGTGGCGGCGAGGTAGGAGACGACGAAGACCGGCCGCGGCGTCGACAGCAGGCCGACCCGGTCGCCCGGGGCCACTCCGGCCGCGAGCAGGGCCCTAGCGCTGCGGTCGATGGCGTCCGCCAGGACCCGGTAGCTGACCGGCCCGGCGTCGGTGCGAAGGGCCGGGCGGTCCGGTGCCAGCGCGGCGTAGTGATCGATA
>JASHQP010000707.1 GCA_030039095.1 Streptosporangiaceae bacterium | reverse complement strand
GGACGCCCCGGTGCCCGCGCAGCTCGACCTCACCCCGACCGAGGCCTGTACGGCGGCCGCGGCACTGCTGAAGTCGCAGCTGCTCACCCCGTTCGAGTTCGCGATCTGGTTCTCCGGGGCCGGACAGGAGGGAGCCTGATGCAGACCGAGGCAGCGATCTTCCGCAAGACCGGCGAGCCGCTGACCGTCGAGACCGTGGACGTCGACGCGCCGTGGCCGCGCGAGGTGCTCGTCCGCACCGGGGGAAGCGGCGTGTGCCACAGCGAACTGCTGCACCTCGACGGGCAGGTCGGCGACATCGAGCCACCGCCGATGGTCATGGGTCACGAGGGGGCCGGGACCGTCATCGAGGTCGGTGCGGACGTCGAGGGGATCGCGCCCGGTGACCACGTGGTCGCGTGCTCGAAGGCGTTCTGCGGCACCTGCGAGCAGTGCCTGAGCGGCCATCCCAACCTCTGCCTGCGGGCGGGCATCAAGAACCGGCCGCACGGCGCGCCGGCGCGGATCACCCATGACGGAGAGGCGATCCGCCAGTTCGGCGGCGTCGGCAGCCACGCCGGGCTCATGCTGCTGCACGAGAGCACGATCGTGAAGATCGATCCCGGGATACCCCTCGACCGTGCGGCGATCCTCGGCTGCGGGGTGCTCACCGGGCTCGGCGCGGTGCTGTGGACGTCGGGCCTCAAGGTTGGCCAGACCGTCGCGGTGTTCGGCTGCGGCGGGGTTGGCCTGTCCGCGGTCCAGGGCGCGCGGATCGGCGGCGCCCGCCAGATCATCGCGCTCGACCGGGTCCCGGCGAAACTGGGGCTGGCCCGGACGTGCGGCGCCACCGACGTGGTCAACGTGGCCGACGCCGACGCCGTGGCGGCCATCCGCGGCCTCACCGGCGGCACCGGCGTCGACCACGCGCTGGAGATGGTCGGCAGCCCGGCGCTGGTCCGCCAGGCTGTCGAGTCCCTCGCCCCGCGCGGGACGGCCACGATGGTGGGGATCTTGCCGGCCGGCGCCGCGATCGAGCTGCCGGGCAGCGCGCTCATGGCCGAGTGCCGGCTGCAGACGAGCCGCATGGGCTCCACCCGCTACCGCATCGACATCCCTCGCTACCTGGAGCTGTACGCGCAGGGCCGGCTGCTGCTCGACGAGCTCATCACGGCGAGGCAGCGCCTCGCGAACGTCAACCAGGCCTTCGCGGCCATGCGGGCGGGAGCCTCCGCCCGGACGGTGCTGGTGCCCGGCTCATGACCCCGCCTGCCAGACAGCGCACGCATGCAGCCGCCGGGGAACCACCGGTGCGGCAGCTCGAGCCCGTGCACACGATGGCCACGCCCGCATCCGAGACGCTGAGCCACGCCAGGCAGCAGACCGGGGAGCGGGGCCTGGACGACTACTTCATCGTCGACGTGGACTCGCACCGCGAGCCGACCTCGTGCTGGAACGAGATCGGCGAGTACATCGAGGACCCACGGCTGCGCGCGTACTTCGACCACCGGACGGCCGTCAAGGGCCAGGAGCCCCCGTACATGGTGCGCGGCTTCCACGGCGGCCACGGCTTCCAGCGCATGTTCGGCCGCGTGGTGCACGGGGAGGGCCAGCCGTCGGAGGCCGACAGCGTGCACCGCGACGTGGCCCGCTGCCGGGAGGCGATGGACGCGCTCGGCATCGACATCCAGGTCGTGTTCCCGACCGTGCTGCTCGGGCTCGGCATGAGCCCGACCCCGGAGGCCGAGGCGTACCTCGCCTACGCCTACGACCGCTGGTTCGTGGAGCGGATCTGCCCCGAGGAATCCCGGATCAAGTTCCTGCCGTTCCTGCCCATGCGCTCACCGGAGATGTGCCTGCGGATCGTCCGCGAGCTCGCCGAGATGCCCGGGGTCGTCGGATTCCTCGTGACGAGCGTCCGGCGCGACCCGGTCCAGGACAACAGGTACATGGCGCTGTACGCCGAGCTCGAGGAACGCGGCTGCCCGCTCGCCTTTCACGCCGGGCCGACGTGGGACGACGAGTGGACCCGGTCCATGAACCGCTTCATCGCCGTGCACGCCCTCACGTTCGTGCACTGCAACATGGTCCACATGACGAACTGGATCATCAACGGGCTGCCGGAGAAGTTCCCCGGCCTGCGCACGATCTGGATCGAGAGCGGCCTGGCCTGGGTCCCGTTCCTCATGCAGCGCCTGGACAGCGAGTTCCTGAAGCGCACCAACGAGGCGCCGCTGCTGCGCCGGCTGCCGAGCGAGTACATGCGCGAGATGTACTACACGACCCAGCCCATGGAGCGCGACAACCTGGAGCTGCTCGAGGCCACGATGCGCGCGATGAACGCCGAAACGCAGCTCGTCTACGCCTCCGACTGGCCGCACTGGGACTTCGACCTGCCGAGCTCGGTGTTCGACCTCCCGTTCCTGAGCGAGCAGGCCAAGCGCAACATCCTCGGCGAGAACGCACGAGGGCTGTTCCGGCTGTGAACATGCCCGCGCCTCCGGCTTTGAACATGCCCGCGCCGCCCGCCGGCAGGGGTGCCCGGTGACCCGGGTCGCCCACGAGCCGCACGAGAGCCTGCACCGCAAGCTGCTCGCCGCCGCGTACGGCGAACGCTACGAGGCCCTCCCCAGCCTGGAGGAGGCTCGGCGGACGGACGACGCGGTCGTCATCCTGGACGGTGACGGCGCCAGCCAGATCTACGTGGTCTGCCCGGCCGCCCGCGTGGCATGCCCGCCGGACGCGCTCACCCGCCTGCTGCTCGACCTCGACCAGCTGGCCTGGTGCGGCCGCAACCCGGCCTCCGCCCGCGTCTACTACGAGCGGCGCCGCGTCGGGGACGTCATCTACGGCGGCACGGGCGGAGCACGGGTTACCGCGGAAATCTGGGTTCACACCCAGTTCGAGCGCATCGGCCTGCGCCCCGCGATCTGCGACGTCCTGGCCGGCCGCGAAGCAGCGCTCGCCCTGGCCGGGGGCCACCCAATCAGCGCCGATCCCGACCGGACACGGATGGAGAACACCGATGCGTGACTACACAATGACGATCAACGGCCGCGCTGTTGCCGGGCAGCGGACGATCGATGTCGTCAACCCGGCCACCGGCACGGTGTTCGCCGAGGCCCCCGACTGCACCCAGGAGCAGCTCGACGACGCGATGCAGGGCGCCAGGGAGGCGTTCCCGGCCTGGCGGGACGATCCTGGCCTGCGCACCGAGGTGATGCTCGCCTGCGCCGACGCGATCGACGCGGCGGCCGAGGATCTGAGCCTGCTGCAGACGCTCGAGCAGGGCATGCCGCTCGACCAGAGCCGGGGTGTCGCCAGGGCGTGCGCGAACAGCTTCCGCCGCTACGCGGATCTCGAGATCCCGGCCGAGGTCATCCAGGACGATGACAATGCGCGCATCGAGGTGGTCCGCCGCGCCCTCGGGGTGATCGCGGTCATCAAGCCGTGGAACTTCCCGCTCGTGCAGGCGACCACGGAGGTGGCGCCCGCGTTCCGGGCGGGCAACACCGTGGTCATGAAGCCGTCCCCGTACACCCCGCTGTGCACGCTCGCCGTGGGCGAGCTGCTGCGTGACATCGTGCCGGCCGGGGCGCTGAGCTTCGTCTCCGGCGGCGACGAGGTTGGCCGCTGGATGGTGGAGCACCCGGTCCCGCGCGGCGTCTCCTTCACCGGCTCGGTCGCCAGCGGCAAGCGGGTGGCCGCGGCGGCGAGCGCGGACCTGAAGCGGCTGCTGCTCGAGCTCGGCGGCAACGACCCGGCGATCGTCCTCGACGACGTCGATCCCGGCGAGCTGGCCGGCCGGCTGTTCTGGACGGCGTTCCGCAACGCCGGGCAGGTGTGCATCGCGGTCAAGCGCGCCTACGTCCCCGAGTCGCTGCACGGCGCGGTCGTCGACGCCCTGGCCGAGCGGGCCCGCGCCGTCAAGGTCGGCAACGGCCTCGACGACGGCGTCGAGATCGGGCCGATCAGCAACGCCATGCAGTTCGAGCGCGTCAAGGGCCTGGTGGCCGACGCGATCGCGGGAGGCGCCACCGCGGTCACCGGGGGCAGGGCCCTGGACGGCCCCGGCTATTTCTATGAGCCCACGATCCTCACCGGCCTGCGCGAGGGCGCGCGGATCGTCGATGAGGAGCAGTTCGGCCCGGTGCTCCCGGTCATGTCCTACCGCACTGTGGAAGAGGCCCTTGAACGCGCCAATGCCACGAGCTTTGGCCTCGGTGCGTCGGTCTGGTCGGCGGATCCCGGGCGTGCGTGGGCCGTGGCCCAGAGGCTGGAGAGCGGCAGCGTCTGGGTGAATACCCACGACGGCAAGAACGAGCGGGCGCCGGTGGCCGGGATGAAATGGAGCGGCGTCGGGGCCAAGAACGGCCTGTGGAGCATCCTCGCCTACACCGACCCGCAGGCCGTGTGGCTTTCCCGGTCGGGCCCGACGACGTACCCGGCCGCGAGCCAGCCGGGCGCACTCACCAGCGCGTAGCGGGCGCGGCCCGGTGCCGGCCTTCTCCATGCGAAAGACTCATCCGTCGGCCAAGAAGCCGACAGTTGCTAGAAATAGGTAGCTAAATAGCTTAGTGTTTACATATGGCGGAGGAGCGATTGCTGAGTTCGGCTGCGCCCGGATCCGAGGCGTCCGGCGGGGCCGAGGGACTCAGGGTCGAGAACCTGTCGATTGTCTACCAGAAGACGCGCTCGTCCGCCCCCCTGCACGCGGTCAAGGACGTCAGCTTCTCGGTTCGCCCGCGCGAGATGATCTCGCTGATCGGCCCGAGCGGCTGCGGCAAGTCGAGCATCCTGAGTGCCCTGGCCGGCCTGGTGCCCTACCAGGGCCGGGCCGAGATCAACGGCAAGCCGATCGTCGGCCCGGCACCGGACCGGGCGTTCGTCTTCCAGGCCGCGTCGCTGCTGCCGTGGAGGACGGTCGAGCGGAACATCCGGTACGGCCTCGAGCTGCTGCACGTGCCGAAGAAGGACGCCGTGGCCGCCACCGAGAAGGTGCTCGAGCTGATCGGCCTCACGAGGTTCAAGGACATGTACCCGAGCCAGCTGTCGGGCGGCATGCAGCAGCGGGTCAATTTCGCCCGTGCGCTGGTCGGAGACCCGGTCATGCTGCTGATGGACGAGCCGTTCGCGGCGCTCGACGCGCAGACCCGGGAACGGCTGCAGCTCGAGATCGTCGACATCTGGCAGAAGTCCGACAAGATCGGGGTATTCGTCACCCACCAGATCGACGAGGCCGTGTTCATCGCCGACCAGGTCGTCGTGCTGAGCCCCGGGCCGGAGTCGGATGTCGTCAAGCACTTCGACATCCCGCTGCCGCGGCCACGCACCCCGAGGACCAGGAGCGATCCGGAGTTCCTCGAACTCGTCACCGAACTGCGGCGGATCTTCGACCTGGCCTGACGGGCGCGAGCCGGGGCAGGGAGGGCGGGCAGGTAACTGCCGGGCTACTCGGCTTCCTTCGACATCCGGTCGCTGGCGGCTCGGGCCTGGGTTTCGAGGTCGTCGATCATGCGGAGGCCGTCTTTGGCCCATTCGACTTCGAGGTGGGCCTGGGCGGCGAGGCCGCGGTAGGTGTGGACTTTGTAGGCGACGATGGTGGCGGGGTCGCCGGTGCGGGGGGCGGCCAGGCGGGTGCGGATGAGGGTGGTGTCGCCGGCGGCGATCTGGTCGGCGTGCAGGGC
>JASHQP010000706.1 GCA_030039095.1 Streptosporangiaceae bacterium | reverse complement strand
TGGACGGCCGGCCGGTCGGGCCGGACGGGCCCGGGCCGCTGCTGACGGGCGCCGCGGGCAAGCCGGTCGAGCTGACGATCGCGCCCGCCGACGGGAGCCAGCCGCGCAGCGTGCCGGTCGTGCCGCTGCAGAGCGACACGAGGCTGCGCTACCTGGACTGGGTCAGAGCGAAGCGGGCGCAGGTCCGGGAGCTCAGCGAGGGCCGGCTCGGCTACCTGCACGTCCCGGACATGGTGGACCAGGGGTGGGCGGACTTCCACCGCGACCTGCGCAGGGAGATGACGCGCGACGCGCTGATCGTGGACGTGCGCGGCAACACCGGCGGGCACACCTCGCAGCTCGTCGTGGAGAAGCTGGCGCGGCGCGTCATCGCCTGGGACGTCAAGCGGGGCCTGATGCCGGCCACCTATCCCGAGGATGCACCGCGAGGGCCCCTCGTCGCGCTCGCCGACGAATGCTCGGGATCCGACGGCGACATCGTCACCGCCGCGATCCAGTCGCTCCAGCTCGGCCCGGTGGTCGGCGCCCGGACCTGGGGCGGCGTCGTCGGCTACCAGGACGAGCAGGAACTGGTCGACGGGACGCTCATCACCGTGGCCCAGCTGGCCTTCTGGTTCGACAAGCTCGGCTGGGGCGTGGAGAACTACGGCGTCGACCCGGACGTCGAGGTCATCATGTCGCCCGACGACTGGGCCGCGGGACGGGACACCCAGCTGGAGACCGCGGTCGCGCTGGCCCTGGAAGCCCTGGAGAAGCGGCCCGCGGTGCGGCCTCCCGACACCCGCACCAGGCCGTCCCGGCGGCGCCCGCCGCTGCCGCCGCGCGGCTAGCCCGCTGATGCGGAGCGCAGACCTAAGTAGTTGTCCACGATCACGCCGATCACCACGAGGCCGACCAGGCTGCCGCCGGCGATGTCAAGGATCTTGAACCCGCCGACAAGGCCGATGAACAAGATGCCCAGCCCCAGGAAGAACGTGCCCGGCGCCGCCTTCTCCGCCGCGCCGCTGGCGGCCTCCGCGACGACTCCCCAGACGACCGGGAGCACGAGCAGGAAGATCACGAACCCGATGAACAGCAGCACGTAGAGCCACAGGCGAGCTGGGATCTCGATGTGCCGGGAGTGCTGGATGGTGCTGGCGAGAAAACCGGGCATGGCTCGTCCTCGAAGCACTGTGGCAGGAAATGCTGGGGGCGGGACGTTCCTGGCACGCCGCCCTGCTCAGGCCACCCTCGAGGTGACCGCAGGATCACTGGCCTCGCGAACCGGTCATACCGCTGAAGGCTCACCCACTCCACGCCTGCGAAATCCCCGCAACGGGTAAAGACCGGTCAATACGCCTCTTCCGCTGGGGTTGGCCGACTGGAGGAGGCTGAGGATATTTCGCCCAACTTGGCGGTTTTGCTGCGGGCGCACCGTGCTGGTGCCAATACTCGGCGCTGTGTTCGGCGAGGAATTCCCCGCTGTGCTCGAGGCCGCGCAGCACGGCAGCGAGGCCGCGTTCACCCGGCTGTGGCTGGATGCCAATCCCGCCCTGGTGCGTTACCTGCGGGTGATCGCGCCCGAGTCGGCCGAGGACGTGGCGGCAGACACCTGGGTGCAGGTGGTGCGCGGCCTGCGCCGTTTCCGGGGGGACGAGGCGGCGTGGCGGGCATGGTTGTTCACGACGGCCCGCCGCCGGATGATCGACGCGTCCCGGCGCCGGTCGCGGCGGCGGGAAGAACCGCTGCACGACGTTCCGGCCGAAGCGCTGCCGCTCACCGCCGACGCTGCCGACGAGGCCATGGAGCGGCTGGGGACCCAGTCGGCGATCGCGCTGCTGTCCAGGCTGCCGGCGCTGCAGGCTGAAGTGATCTTGCTGCGGGTCGTGGCGGGGCTGGACACGAACACGGTGGCGCGGCTGCTGGGACGCAGCCCGGGCGCGGTGCGGGTGGCCGGGCACCGGGGTCTTCACCGGCTGGCCGAGATCCTTTCCGGAGCGGGTGTAACGCTGTGACCGGTGGCGGCGTTTCGGGTAGTGACATGCCTAAGTTCCCGTGGACAGCCCGCCCGCGCCCGGACGCCCCTCCCGCCGAGGACGCGTCTCTGGCTGCGCTGCTGGCAGGGGACGAGCCGCCGGCCGACGGCGGTGCGGCGCTGCGGCCGGTGGCCGATGTCCTGGCGGCGCTCACCGACGGCCCTGGGCGCGACGAGCTGGCGGGCCTGGCCGCGGCTCAGGCTGAGTTCCGCCGCCACGTCGTGGCGGCCCAGGCGAGGCAGTCACGCCGCTGGCGCCCGGTCGCTCTGGTGTCCCGGCTGGGCGTCAGGCTCGGCACGGCCACCGCCGTCGTGGTCGTGGGCCTGGGCGGCGCGGCCGCTGCCGGCTACGCGGGAGCGCTGCCCAGCTCGTGGCAGCAGTTTGCGCACGCCACGATCGGGGCGCCGGAACGCGGAACCGCACGTGACGAGCGGGCCGCGACGAGCTCGGCCCGCTCGGCACCGCGGCCGGACTCCCTCAACCCGACGCATCAGCCGCAGTCCGAAGGACCGCCGGCCAGGCACGCGTCTCGTCATCACATCCAGCCACCGCGGCACGCACGAGCGCCCGCCGTGTGGCCGTTCTTGCACCGCGGCTGGCCGCCGACCACCCCGGGCGTGGGCGGGTGGCCGATCCCGTCTCGGCCCGCTCCGGCGGAGCCGGCCCCCACACCTGAGCCGACGCAGCCGGTTGCCACGCCTGAGCCGAGCCCGAGTAACACCTGAGGCATGCGCGTCGTTTCGTAGGTGCAGGATTATTCCTGCCCGGGTCGGCTTGGCCCCCGTAAGCCGACCCCATCAGGGTCCCGGCCTGACCCCCGCAGGCCGGGACCCTTCTCCGTTGAGGAGGGATCGCCGTGGGCGGAAAGCCATGGATTCCTTAGTCGCCGAGATCATGCGGCTGATCGATTCCCGGGCCGACGACCCCCGTCTGGAATGGTCGCCCGACCGCATGACCGTGCGCGTCGTGTTCAGCCAGCTCGTTCTGGCCCGTCGGCCCATGACAGACGTCCAGGGGCACCGGGCCCGCTTCGCCGACGCCTGGCTGGCCGCCATGGCCGAGCACGGCTGGCGGCCGGCCGGGCCACCCGGCCTGTTCACCCAGGCCGCCCCCCACGCAAACTGACCTAGGGCCGGCGGGCGACCCCGCCGAACCACCAGTGCGACCCGTCGCTGTCGGCCAGTTCGGGTGCGTCCGCGCCCCACAGGCCGATGTGGGTGACGGCCGGCTCGGCGTCCGGGTACGGCGGCAGGAGCTCCAGCCCGGAGAAGAACCGCGCGATCTCCTGGCGTGAGCGCGGGTAGACGCCGGAGGACTGCTGGTACACCTGCACGCCCGCCTCGACGAGGCGCGGCGGCAGGCCCTCGTGCGTGATGTGCGACAGCGCGAGGTAGCTGCGGGGGGCCAGGGCGTCGGCGTACTGGGCGGCAAGACCCCACGGGTCCGCGTCGTCCGCCACAAAGTGCAGGACCGCGGTCATGAGCAAGCCCGCGGGCTGGCCCAGGTCGATCAGGGCGTGCAGCGCGGGCGCGGTCAGCACCGAGTCTGGCTCGCGCAGGTCGGCGGTGATGACGGCCGTGGTTCCGTCAGCGGCCAGGAACTCGCTGGCGTAGGCGCCGACCATCGGGTCGTTGTCGACGTACACCACGCGGGCGTCCGGGATTGCCTCCTGCACGACGCCGTGCGTGTTGCTCTGCGTCGGCAGGCCCGAGCCGATGTCGATGAACTGGCGGATCCCCCGGGCGGCCATCCAGCGGGCCGCCCGCTGGTGGAAGGCGCGGTTGACCCACGCCGCGTCGGCGAGGTCGGGGGACTGGGCGCGGATCCGCTCCGCCGCCTCGCGGTCGGCCGGGAAGTTGTAGGTGCCGCCGAGCACGTAGTCGTAGATCCGTGCCGGGCTCGGCTTGGCGGGATCCACTCCGGGAGGCACCTGCGGGGTGTCGGGCATACCGCTCATACTAGACAAGATCCACAACGTGCCGGAACCGTGCAGCGCAACGCCGTGCAGGCGGCCAGAGCGCCGCGGCGGGCACGCGCACGCTGGCGTTTTCCGGCAACTCCCAAAGGGCTCGTGGCCATATGTGCAGACGGCATGCGGGATTCGTATAGAACGGATAGAGACGTCTCTCCGGCGGGTTGCAAAGGGATGGGGCGCATTGACGGATCCCTTCCGTTCCCTGACACTTCTCCCTGAACAGTGGTCGCGGCAGCCAAGAGCGCTGCTGTCATTTCCGGCGGCTTCCACGCTCTGCGCACGGGGGATCTCATGTCACAGGACGGCGATCCATTCGGCCCGGATGTAGTCCTCGGATTCGACGCCGCGTGGGGCTTCGCCCCCGCAGACCAGACCAGCCCCGCGCTGGCGTCCGCCGCCGGGGCCCTGGTCGATGCCACGCTGACGGATCAGGCGGTCACCGAGCTGCGCATTCACGGCGTGTCCGGATCGGACGGCCCGACGATGCTGGAGCATCCGGGGGCGTTGCAAGTTGCCGGCGACAACGTCACGGGCTTTTACCGGCGCTGGAGCCCGGACGGCGCGGGACGGCCCAGTGTCCCGTGGAAGCTGGAAGCATATTCGTGGGGCGGACTGACCGAAAGGCCGCTGGCATCGGCCGCATGGCTGCTGCTCGCCCCGTTCATGATGTACAACGTCGCTTACTTCATGCTGCCGCCCAGCGCGCAGGCCGGCGATCCCGGCACCGTGGCCGAGCGGCCGGTGCCGCACCTGCGCCGCGGCCGGGGCCTTTCGGTCGCGGGTGTGCTGCTGCGGCTGCTGGCGCTGGCGGCCACCGTCCAGTTCGTGAGTGTGACCGCGCTGCTGACGATGAGCACCGTCGCCTGGCAGGCTGCGGGCCGGGCGGGCATGCTGCCCAACTGGATGGGGTGGTACGGAGACTGGACCGCCGGGTGGCGCGTGACCCTGGCCCTCGCCGCGACCGCCGTCGTCATCGCCGTGCTGTGGTGGGTCAGCGTCACGAGCGGCAGCAAGTACGAGTCCAGGACCAGCGCCGCACGGGCCCGGCTCAACGCGCTGTGGCCGCTGACCCAGCCGGGCTTCTGGAAGGGCCAGGCGCTCGTCAGCCGGCAGCGGACCTTGCACGCGGCCGCCGCCTGCGCGACGGCGGCGCTGATCGCGGC
>JASHQP010000705.1 GCA_030039095.1 Streptosporangiaceae bacterium | reverse complement strand
GCCGGCGGCCCGATCCTGGTCTCGGTGTAGCACGGCAGGCCGAACTCGGGCGTGGCCGTCTTGCCGGTGATCACGATCCCCGCGGACCGGAGCGCGGCGACCACGTAGTCGTCCCGATCGGCGACGTTGTCGGCGAAGATCGTCGACCCGAACGTCATCCGGACGCCGGCGACCATGTTCAGGTCCTTGATCGGGATCGGTATCCCGGTCAGCGGCGGCAGCGCCGAGCGGTCGTCGCGAGCCTCCGCCACGGCCTTCTCGGCCGCGGCGGCTTCCTGCCGCGCGCGGTCGGCGATAACCGTGTAGAACGCCCCGACCTGGTCACCGAGGCGATCGATGCGCTCCAGGTAGTGATCGGTGATCTCGACGGGCGACAGCTCGCCCGCCCGGATCGCTGCGGCAAGCTCGGTCACGGACAGGTCATGAATCTGCGTCACGTTACCGAACAGTAGACGGAGCCGGGCTGCCCGGTCCAGCCTCGATCTGGCCCACGCACGGTCGGCGACCCGGGCCAGGCACCATCGGCGACCTGGCCTGCGATCGCCGGCGACCCGGCTCGCGCAAAAAAGCCCGCCTCCCAGCCGCTCCGTATCTGCTCGATTACGCTTTGGGTCGTGAACCGGGAAACCGGGCCGGAGGCGAACACGACCGGAGCCGTGCGATCGCGGGGACAGGAGGCCGGGGAACTGGTCCCCGCTTCGCGTCATGTGCTCGGCGGACTCGCCAGCGACCCGCGGATGCCGATCTGGCTCATCCGGGCCATCCTCGCGCTGGCGGCCGGCATCGGCGTCACGCTCTGGGTGGGATGGCGCTTCGGCCTGACCGCCGCGGCCCTCGTCGCCATCGCGGACACCGTCTACCGGTCGAGGACCACGTCGGTCATCCCCGCCTCGGTGCGGGTCACCTCGGCACAGCGGCGCACCGAGCGGCGGCTGCTGCTGCTCAGGGCGTCCGGGTACGTGGCGCTGAACCGGCGCGCGGTCCCCGGCAGCGACTCGGTGATCGACCACCTCGTCATCGGGCCCGGCGGTGTGTTCGCCGTGGATTCCGAGCGCTGGGACCGCAGGCTGCCGGTCCGGAGCACCGGCGACCTGCTGTACCACGGCCCGTACAGCCAGCGGGACCGGCTGAAGCACGCGAGGTGGGAGGCCTCGCAGGCCGCCGAGCGGCTCAGCGAAGAACTCGGCGAGACGGTCAGCGTCCGCCCGGCAATGGCTATCTACGGGCCGACGGTGCCGTGGATCGTTGCCAGCCTGAGCGGCGTGGACGTGTTCGGCGGCCGCAGGGTCAGGAAGTACTTCCGGCGCCAGACCAGGACCGTCGGCCGCGACCGCCTCGATCCCGGGCAGATCGAGGACATCCACGTCGCGGCGGCGCTCGCGCTGCCCCCGGCTCGCTGACCGCCCGCGCCCGGCTCACCCGCAGACCGGCACGCGGCGGCGCAACCTGCCCGGCGCTGCGGTTAGTCTGTGATCCGCTGAGCAGCGAGCGAAAGAACGAGGGAAGACCGTGGCCGCAGCGCGGGACTGGGTGGCGGGCGCACGCCCGCGGACCCTCCCGGCGGCGATCGTCCCCGTCGTGGTGGGCACGGGCGTCGCCGTCGGCTACGGCCGGTTCTCCGCGTGGCGTGCCGCGCTCGCGCTGCTCGTCGCGCTGGCGCTGCAGATCGGCGTCAACTACGCCAACGACTACAGCGATGGGATCCGCGGCACGGACGAGCGCCGGGTGGGGCCCCTCCGGCTCGTCGCGTCCGGGCTCGCAAGGCCGCGGCAGGTCCTGGCGGCCGCGCTCGGCTGCTTCGCGCTGGCAGGCGTGGCCGGGCTGGTCCTCGCCGCGGTCTCGTCCTGGTGGCTGCTGCTCCTCGGTGCCGCGGCGGTCGCCGCCGCGTGGTTCTACACCGGCGGCAGCCACCCCTACGGCTACCGGGCGCTCGGCGAGGTGTCGGTATTCCTGTTCTTCGGCCTCGCCGCGGTGGCCGGCACCGCCTATGTCCAGATGGGCCGGATGCCCTGGCTCGCCGTGGCCGCGTCCGCGCCGGTCGGCCTGCTCGCCTGTGCGCTGCTGGTGATCAACAACCTGCGTGACATCCCCACCGACAGCCAGACGGGCAAGCGCACACTCGCCGTGGTGCTCGGCGACCACCGGACCCGCGAACTGTACGTGGCCTGCATCGTGATCCCGTTCTGCGTGGCCGCGGCGATCGCGGCGGCCGACCCGCTGGCGCTGATCGTGCTGGCCGCCGCGCCGTTCGCGCTGGAGCCGCTGCGGCTCGTCCGGCGCGGCGCCTCGGGCCCCGGCCTGATCACCGCGCTCGGCCAGACCGGGCGGCTTCAGCTAGCGTTCGGGGCACTTCTCACGGTGGGCCTGGCGATCCGGATCTGACGCCTGCCCCGCCGGCGTCAGCGGCCCGGCAGGATCGCGACGACCGCAACCACGAGCCTGGACCGGTGCCCGTGCTCCAGTCGCGGCGCCCTGCGACGCGGCAGCGGAGGCAGATCGCCCGTAGCGGGTGGCCCGCCGGAGAACCCGAGGACCCGCTGGCGCCCGGACACGTCGAGCGGGAATCCGCCCGCGCGCTGCCGCTCCTCGCCGCTCCAGGCGTAGGCACGCGCTCCCCACACGCCGAGAACCCGGGCCTGGACGAGGTCACTGGCCACCGGGCCCACCCATCTGCTCATCGTCGGCCGCTTCCCGGACCGCGGCCGCCAGTTCCGCATCTGCAGTGGCAACGGCCGCCTCGGTGCTGGCTGCTTCGGCGCCACCGGGCTCGGCGCCAGCGGGCTCAGCGATCGCGGGCTCGGCGCCTGCCGGGCCGATCCCGTTGGCCGCGGCCTCCACCTGAGCGGGCCCGGCCGGCCTCGGCACCTCGGCGCGGCGCACCCTGGGCAGCGCTGCCGTGGGGCCCTGGCCGTTCTGGGTGGCGCCGCCGCCACCGTCGAACGCCGAGGACAGCATCTTCAGCGCGCTGGTCAGCTCGCTGGGAACCATCCAGACCGTGTTGCCCGGACCCTGGGCGAGCTGCGGGAGGGTCTGCAGGTACTGGTACGCGAGCAGCTTGGGGTCGGGGTCGTTGTCGTGGATGGACTGGAACACCGTCCCGATGGCCTGTGCCTGGCCCTCCGCACGCAGGATCGCGCTCTGCTTCTCGCCCTCGGCGCGCAGGATGTTGCCCTGCTTGTCGCCGTCGGCGGTGAGGATCTGGGACTGGCGGACGCCCTCGGCGTTCAGGATCGCCGCCCGCTTCTCGCGCTCGGCCCGCATCTGCTTCTCCATCGCGTCCTTGACGCTCTGCGGCGGGTCGATCGCCTTGATCTCCACCCGCGTCACCCGGATCCCCCACTTGCCCGACGCGTCGTCGAGCACGCCCCGCAGCATCGTGTTGATCTTGTCGCGGGAAGTCAGCGCCTGCTCCAGGTCCATCGAGCCGATCACGCTGCGCAGCATGGTCGCGGTGAGCTGCTCGACCGCCTGGATGTAGTTGACGATCTCGTAGTCGGCCGCCCGAGGGTCGGTGACCTGGAAGAACAGCACCGTATCGATGGTGACGACGAGGTTGTCCTCGGTGATCACCCGCTGGCCCTGGAACGAGACCACCTGCTCCCGCAGGTCGATCAGCGGCTTGACCCGGTCGATGAACGGGATGATCACGTTCATCCCTGGCTCCAGCGTCTTGCGGTACCGCCCGAGCCGCTCCACGTTGCGCGCACGCGCCTGCGGCACGATCCGCACCGTCTTCACCGTGAACAGGGCCACCAGCAGGACAAACACCACGCCGGCGATAAGGACAGCCAGTTCCATGGCTACTCCCGGGGGTAGACGAGCGCGATAGCGCCCTCGATCTGCATGACGTCGACGGTGGCGCCCTTGGGGATCGTCAGGGTCTCGTCGTAGGGCCTCGCCGACCACTCCTCGCCGCCGATCCTGACCCTCCCGCTCTGCGCGGTGACGTCGTCGAGGACGTAGGCCGACCGGCCGACGAGCGCCGCCGTCCCGGTACGCAACAGCGGCGGCTGCCTGATGTGGCGCATCGCGAACGGCCGGGCAATCCCCAGGCCGGCCGCTGACGCGATCGCGAACGCGCCGAACTGAAGGGCCGCGTTCCCTCCGGCGAACCCGACACCGGCGCCGACCAGCGCGGCCGCGGCCACAAGGCCGAATGCCAGCGTCGCGGTCATGACCTCAGCCACGCCGAGCACCGCGGCCACGACCAGCCAGATGATCCAGGTCCCCATCGCTGCTCCGGGGAAGGTGAACGAGCCGTTAAACCGACAGTAACTCCAGAGGGGTAACCACCGCATCACGGCGCGGCGTCAGAGTTGAGCCGGCCTTCACACCAGGCCGCTGAGCAGGCAGCATGGAGTGACCAATACCCAAAGGACCAAGACATGACCAGTGGAATCCAGCTTTCCTACAGCCACGGCACCTCGGCCACCCCGCTGCTGGGCGAGACCATCGGGGACAACCTGCGCCGGATCGCGGGCCAGTTTGCCGACGGCGAGATCGTGGTTGACGTGCCCAGTGGGCGCCGCTGGACCTACCGGCAGTTCGACACCGACACCGATGCGCTCGCCCGCGGCCTGCTCGCCGCCGGGATCCAGGCTCGCGACCGGGTCGGCATCTGGTCGCCGAACTGCGCGGAGTGGGTGCTGCTGCAGTTCGCCACCGCGCGGATCGGGGCGATCCTGGTCAACATCAACCCGGCGTACCGCAGCCACGAACTGGAGTTCGTGCTCCGTCAGTCGGGAGTCCGGCTGCTCGTCAGCGCGGAGAGCTTCAAGACCAGCAACTACCGGGCGATGGTCGATGAGGTCTCCGGCGGCATGGACGGCCTCGAGCGGGTGATCTTCCTCGGCACGCCGGAATGGGACGAACTATTCGCAAGCGGGCAAGGCACGGACGCTGGCGCGCTGGCCGCGCGCGAGGCCGAGCTGGCGTTCGACGACCCGATCAACATCCAGTACACCAGCGGCACGACAGGGTTCCCGAAGGGCGCCACGCTGTCGCACCACAACATCCTGAACAACGGGTTCTTCATCGGCGAGGCGTGCGGATACACCGACCGGGACCGCGTCTGCATCCCGGTGCCCTTCTACCACTGCTTCGGCATGGTGCTCGGCAACCTGGCCGCGGTCACTCACGGTGCCTGCATCGTCATACCGGCCCCCGGATTCGACCCGGCCGCCACACTGCGCGCGACGGCGGACGAGCGGTGCACGTCGCTCTATGGGGTGCCGACGATGTTCATCGCGGAGCTCGGCCTGCCCGACTTCGGGGATTACGACCTGACGTCGCTGCGTACCGGGATCATGGCGGGCTCGCCCTGCCCGATCGAGGTGATGAAGCGCGTCGTCAGCGAGATGCACATGGCCGAGGTCACGATCGCTTACGGGATGACGGAGACCTCGCCGGTGTCCGCCCAGACCACCGCGGACGACGACATGGAGCGGCGGGTGTCCACGGTCGGCCGGGTGCACCCGCACGTCGAAGTAAAGATCATCAACCCGGACAGCGGCCTGGTCATGCCGCGCGGCGAGCCCGGCGAGATGTGCACCAGGGGCTACTCGGTGATGCTCGGCTACTGGGACGAGCCGGGGAAGACCGCCGAGGCGATCGACGCGGGCCGCTGGATGCACACCGGCGACCTCGCCGTGATGGACACGGCTGGCTACCTCAACATCGTCGGCCGGATCAAGGACATGGTCATCCGCGGCGGCGAGAACGTCTACCCGCGCGAGGTCGAGGAGTTCCTGTATACCCACCCGTCGATCGAGGACGTCCAGGTAGTCGGGGTGCCGGACGAGAAGTACGGCGAGGAGCTCTGCGCCTGGGTGAAGCTGCGCCCCGGCGCCGAGCTGACCGAGGAGGACGTCCGCGGGTTCTGCGCCGGCAAGATCGCGCACTACAAGGTGCCACGGTACGTGCGGTTCACCGAGGACTTCCCGATGACCGTGACCGGCAAGGTGCAGAAGTTCAAGATGCGCGAGACCTCGGTCGCCGAACTCGGCCTGGAGGCCGCCAGCCAGGCCCGCACCGCCTGACCTCGCCACTGAGCAGCGTGGGGGGACCCCACGCTGGCCGGCGGGAGCGGAATCGCGGGCGCCGGCCGGCGGCGTGGCTAGTTTCTGCGGCCGCCGGTGGCGGCGAGCGTGACGCCGAGCCCGATCATCGCGAGGCCGCCGGCGCCGCCGACCATCCCCAGCCGCCTCGGGGACTTGGCGAACCAGGACCGCACGGTGCTCGCGGCCAGGCCGTAGCAGACGTCCGAGGCCATGCCGATCAGCACGGCCATCGCGGCGAGGATCAGCATCTGGGCCGTGACGTCCCC
>JASHQP010000704.1 GCA_030039095.1 Streptosporangiaceae bacterium | reverse complement strand
GGCGCTCGCCCGGCTTCGCCGCCCGCGCCGTTCCCGGCTGACGACGGCCGCGTAGGGCCGGGCCCGGCCGAGCCAGACGGTGCGTTGCCAGGGCCGTGTGCCCGGAGCCCCCCGCAGGTCAGGCAGGAAGCGCGCGGGAGCGCAGCGCGCGCTGCGCCCGGTCACGGGCCTCGATCACGACGCGGGCCAGGCCGGGGTCCCGGTCCTCGGCGAGGAACGCGTCGAGCCGCTCGACGAGTTCCGGCGACACGGCCGGGTACGGGAACATCAGCTGACCGAGCACCGGGCGGAAGAACTCGCCGCGCGACGACCAGATCACCGGCAGGGTTTCCAGGTAGCGCTCGGCGTACGGGGCGAGCAGCTTCGCGTGCTCGGGCTGGTTGAAGCCACGCGTCACCTCGATCACGCCCTCGATGCCGAGGTCGTCGCTCTCGGCCAGCAGCGTCCACGCCGCTTCCTTGTGCTCGGCGTCCGGCACGGCGGCGCGCGCGGCCGCGGCGTGCCGCCTGCCCGCGTCCGTGGCGTCCCGTTCCAGCTCGGCGTCGATCTGTACGTCGCCGGCCCGGCCGGTCGTGGCCAGCCGCTCGAGCAAGGCCCAGCGCAGGTCGGTGTCCACGGCCAGGCCCGGCACCTCGACGCTGCCGTCGAGCAGCCCGGCGAGCAGGTCGAGCTGGTCCGGGGCGGTCGCGGTCCAGGCGAGCAGCTGAGCCCAGGCGAGCTGGTGGCCGGAACCGGGCTCGGCCGACCACAGCAGGCCGGCGGCCGCCGTGGCGAGCTGCTGCTTGCCCTCGCCCACCCACGCCGGATCGGCCATCGTCCGCAGCAGGCGGGCGGTGAGCACGTGCAGGCTCTGCAGCACCGACACCGCGGGCTCGCCGCCCATCCCGGTTGCCAGCAGCCGGACGAACGCTGGCAGTGAGAGCTCGGCCTCACCGACCATGTCGACCGCCGCGCTCCAGCACACGGCGCGGGCCAGCGAGTCGGTGAACTCGCCGATCCCGTCGGTAAGCGTCGCCAGCGAGCGCGGGTCGAACCGGACCAGCGCGTAGCCGAGGTCGTCGTCGTTGAGCAGGATCAGGTCCGGCTGCTCCGCGCCGACCAGCTCCGGCACGGGCACGCGCGCCCCGTCGACGTCGACCTCGACCCGCCGGGTGCGGGTGAGCGCGCCGTCGGCCCGGTGGTACAGCCCGATCGCGATGTGATGCGGCCGCAGCGTCGGGTGCTCGGCGGGCGCCTCCTGCAGCACCGCGAACGACGTGAACGCGCCGTCGGGGCCGACCTCGAACTCGGGCCGCAGCGTGTTCGGGCCGGCGGTCTCCAGCCACGCCCGCGACCAGTCGGCCAGGGGCTTGCCCGAGCTCGCGGTCAGCGCGCCCAGCAGGTCGCCGAGGGTCGCGTTCGCCCAGCCGTGGCCGGCCAGGTAGTGCTGGATGCCGTCGAAGAAGCTCGCCCGGCCGACGTGGGCGACCAGCTGCTTGAGCACCGAGGCGCCCTTGGCGTAGCTGATGCCGTCGAAGTTCGCGATCGCCTCGCTCAGCGTCGGCACGTCCGCGGCGATCGGGTGCGTGGACGGCATCTTGTCCTGCATGTAGCCGACCTGCTTGCGGAGGTTGGCGAACGTCGTCCACGCGTCGGTGAACCGGGTCGCCTCGGCGGTGGACAGGTGCGCGCAGTACTCGGCGAACGACTCGTTCAGCCACAGGTCGTCCCACCACTTCATCGTCACCAGGTCGCCGAACCACATGTGCGCCATCTCGTGCAGGATCACCATGGCCCGGGTCTCGTACATCAGGTCGGTGACCTTCGAGCGGAACAGGAACTGCTCGGAAATCGTGACGCAGGCCACGTTCTCCATCGCGCCCCCGTACTCCGGCACGAACACCTGGTCGTACTTGGCGAACGGGTAACCGGCGCCGAACAGCTCCTCGTAGAAGTCGAAGCCCTGCTTGGTGACCGTGAACACGTTGCCGGCGTCCAGGTGCCCGGCGAGCGAGGCCCGGCAGGCCAGCCCGAGCGGGATCACCTGCCCTTTCGGGGTGGTGTGCTCGTCGGTGACCAGGCGGTACTCACCGGCCACGACCGCGGTGAGGTACGTGGAGATGCGCGGCGTGGGCGGGAAATGCCAGACGCCCGCCCCACCCCGCCCCGCGGGCTCGGGTTCCGGCGCCGGCTGGTTCGACAGCACGATCCAGTTCGCGGGCGCGGTGACGTGGAACGTGAACGCGGCCTTGAGGTCGGGCTGCTCGAAGTTCGCGAACACCTTGCGGGCGTCGGCGGGCTCGAAGCTCGTGTACAGGTAGACCCGTTCGTCGGCCGAGTCGACCGACCGGTGCATGCCCGAACCGTCGCCCTGGTAAGCGCAGTCCGCGACGACCCGCAACTCGTTGTCCGCGGCCAGCCCGGCCAGCGGGATCCGCCCCTCCGCGCAGGTTCCAGGGTCGACCGGCACGCCGTTGAGCACGACCTCGTGCACGTCCCTGGCGATCAGGTCGACGTAGGTCGCCGCGCCGGGCTCGGCGCAGCGGAACCTGATCACCGACACCGAGCCGAACACCTCACCCCCGCGGGTCAGGTCGAGCGCGACGTCGTACTCATCTACCTGCAAAAGCCGGCTTCGCTCAGCGGTTTCGGTTCGGGTGATCTCTGCAATGGACACGGCTCCATCCTTCCATCGAGCCTGAACGGGACGCCTCCGGGTCAGCCGGGCAGCCGGCCCGCCGTATCATCGCCCCACCAGGACACCGGCGCCTGACCAGGCGAAGCGGTGGACTATACGTTCAAGGCGGTAAAAGGAGAGGACGCGGGCTCGATGACACATGAGGTGACGGGCGTGATCGCCCGCGGTAAGGGCGCCGAGGTCGAGACGGTCACCGTGCTGGTGCCCGATCCGGGTCCGGGCGAGGCCCTGGTGCGGGTGCAGGCGTGCGGCGTCTGCCACACGGACCTGCACTACCGCGAGGGCGGCATCGGCGACGACTTCCCGTACCTGCTCGGGCACGAGGCGGCCGGTGTGGTCGAGGCGGTCGGCGACGATGCGAGCGGGCTCGAGCCCGGCGACTTCGTGATCCTGAACTGGCGCGCGGTGTGCGGGCAGTGCCGTGCCTGCGCGCGCGGGCGCCCCTGGTACTGCTTTGCGACGCACAACGCCCAGCAGAAGATGACCCTGGCCGACGGAACTGTGCTGTCGCCCGCGCTCGGCATCGGGGCGTTCGCCGAGAAGACCCTGGTCGCCGCCGGGCAGTGCACCAAGGTGAACCCGCAGATCAAGCCCGAGGTGGCCGGGCTGCTCGGCTGCGGCGTGATGGCCGGCCTCGGCGCGGCGCTCAACACCGGCCAGGTGGGCCGCGGCGACTCGGTCGCGGTGATCGGCTGTGGCGGCGTCGGCAACGGCGCCGTGCTCGGCGCGCTGCTCGCGGGCGCCCGCAAGATCATCGCGGTGGACGTCGACGACCGGAAGCTGGGGTGGGCCCGCCAGTTCGGCGCGACCGATGTGATCAACTCGCGGGAGACCGACGCGGTCGAGGGGATCCAGGCGCTGACCGAGGGCAACGGCGCCGACGTGGTGATCGAGGCCGTCGGGCGGCCGGAAACCTACCGGCAGGCGTTCTACGGCCGTGACCTGGCCGGCACGGTGGTTCTGGTCGGCGTGCCCACCCCGGACATGCAGCTCGAGCTGCCGCTGCTCGACGTGTTCGGCCGCGGCGGGTCGCTGAAGTCGTCCTGGTACGGGGACTGCCTGCCGTCGCGCGACTTCCCGATGCTGGTCGACCTGCACCTGCAGGGGCGGCTGCCGCTGGAGAAGTTCGTGTCCGAGACCATCGCGCTCGACCAGGTCGAGGCCGCGTTCGCGAAGATGCACCGCGGGGAGGTGCTGCGGTCCGTGGTCGTCCTGTGACCGGCGACGGTGCTGGCCCGGCCGACCCGGCGGGCACGGCGGGCCCCGCTGGCCCCGCACCCCCGGCTGGCCCCGCTGGCCCCGCACCC
>JASHQP010000703.1 GCA_030039095.1 Streptosporangiaceae bacterium | reverse complement strand
TGCGGCGGCAGGCGGCGTGCGCTGGCGGCGGGAGGGGGCGTGCGCTGGCGGCGGGAGGCGGCGTGCGCTGGTGGCGCGATACGGCCTGCGCTGGCGGCGGCGCCACCGTGCGCGCTGGCCCAACTTACCCGCAAGTAGTATACTTAAGTTACTCGTGAGTACGATCTTGCCGGGGTGAGGCGGGGAGGCAGCCATGGGCCACTACAAGAGCAACCTCAGGGACATCGAGTTCAACCTGTTCGAGGTGCTGGGCCGCCAGGATGTGCTCGGCTCGGAGCAGTTCCCCGAGATCGACGCCGAGACCGCGCGCGGGATGCTCGATGAAGTGAACCGGCTCGCCGTCGGCCCGATCGCCGAGTCGTTCGCGGAGGCGGACCGCCACCCGCCGGTGTTCGACCCGGAGACCTCGTCGGTGCGCATACCCGAGGCGTTCAAGAAGTCCTTCCAGGCGTTCCAGGACGGCGAGTGGTTCCGCCTCGAGCTTCCGCCCGAGCTCGGGGGCACTCAGGCCCCCCGCTCGCTGCACTGGGCGATCGCCGAGCTGATCCTCGGGGCCAACCCGGCGGTGTGGATGTACGCGAGCGGCGCCTCCATGGCGCACGCGCTGTGGCGCCTGGGCACCCCCGAGCAGAAGCGGTTCGCGCAGATCGCGATCGACCGCAAGTGGACCTCGACGATGGCTCTGACCGAGCCCGACGCGGGCTCCGACGTCGGCGCCGGCCGCACCCGCGCGATCCAGCAGCCGGACGGCACCTGGCACATCGAGGGCGTCAAGCGCTTCATCACCAGCGCCGAGCACGACATGGCCGAGAACATCTTCCACATTGTGCTGGCCCGGCCCGAGGGCGCCGGCCCGGGCACCAAGGGCCTGTCGATGTTCCTGGTGCCCAAGTTCATGGTGGGCCCCGACGGCGAGCTCGGCGAGCGCAACGGTGTGTACGCGACCAACGTCGAGCACAAGATGGGCCTGAAGGCGTCCACCACGTGCGAGCTGACCTTCGGCGGCGACCACCCCGCGGTCGGCACGCTGGTCGGCGACGTGCACGACGGCATCAGGCAGATGTTCGTCATCATCGAGTTCGCCCGGATGATGGTCGGCACGAAGGCGATCGCCACGCTGTCGGCCGGCTACCTCACCGCGCTGGACTTCGCGAAGACCAGGGTGCAGGGCGCCGACCTCACCCAGTTCGCCGACAAGACCGCGCCGCGGGTCACGATCATCCACCACCCGGACGTGCGCAGGCTGCTCATGCTGCAGAAGGCCTACGCAGAGGGCATGCGGGCGCTGGTGCTCTACACCGCGACGTTCCAGGACGCCATGCAGGTCGCCGACGCGCAGGGCCGGGAGGACAAGCACGCGTCCGCGCTCAACGACCTGCTGCTCCCGCTCGTCAAGGGCGTCGGCTCGGAGCGGGCCTACGAGATGCTGACCCACTCGCTGCAGACCCTGGGCGGCTCCGGCTTCCTGCAGGACTACCCGATCGAGCAGTACGTGCGCGACGCCAAGATCGACAGCCTGTACGAGGGCACCACGGCGATCCAGGGCATGGACCTGTACTTCCGCAAGATCGTCCGGAACGAGGGACAGGCGCTCGGTTACGTGCTCGGCCAGGTCAGGGAGTTCGCCGCGGCCGAGGGCGGCAACGGCAGGCTCAAGGCCGAGCGCGCGGCGCTGGCCACGGCGGCCGACGACGTCGAGGGCATGGTCGCCGCCATGCACGGCTTCCTCGGCGCGAGCATGCAGCGGCCGCCGGAGATCTACCGGGTGGGCCTCAACACCACGCGGCTGCTGCTCGCGCTCGGCGACCTGATCATCGGCTGGCTGCTGGCCAGGCAGGCGGAGATCGCGCAGGCCGGGCTCGACGAGGGCGCGGCCGGGGCCGACGGCGCCTTCTACGAGGGCAAGATCGGCGCCGCCCGCTTCTTCGCCGCCACGGTCCTGCCCCGGCTCAGCCTGGAACGCCAGCTAACGGAAGCAACGACCCTGGACCTAATGGACCTCGCCGAGGACGCCTTTTAGGGCAACGGGGAATCCCGTCGGTCAATACGACTGACGGGATTCCCCAGTAAGGGAACGGTGGCCCAGGGGCCGCTCAGATCTCGTACTGGACCGAGACGCGCTCCTTGGCGATTGGGTTGATCACCTGCTCCACGACGGCGCGGTGGGCGGGGTGGTTGCGGTATGCGAGGTAGCTCTCCGCGTCGTCGAAGTCCGCGACCAGGGCGAAGTCGAACGTGCCCTCGACGATGCCGGCGTCCGGCCCGACGTGGAACGACCGCAGCCCGGTCATCAGGGGCGGCAGCGCCCGAAGTTCCTCGGCCACCTGATGCTTCTGCGTGTTGGTGGCGCCGGGAATCCATGCAAATAACACGACGTGCCTGATCATCGTCGTCCCTTCTCTAGCGGGGGGAGGGGGCAGCTAAGACCAGGCGAGCATCCGCAGCGGGTCCTCGAGCATCGCGCCGATGTCACGAAGCACGGCCGAGCCGAGGTCGCCGTCGACGATCCGGTGATCGAACGAGAGGGCCAGGGTCGTGACCTTCCTCACCGCGAGCTGGCTTTTGTGAACCCACGGTGCATCTTTGACCTGCCCGAACGCTAGGATTGCGGCTTCGCCTGGCGACAGAATCGGTGTTCCGGTGTCCACGCCGAACACGCCGACGTTCGTGATCGTGATCGTGCCGCCGCGCAGGTCGGCCGGTGTCGCCTTGCCGGCCCTGGCGGTCTCGGCGAGGTCGGCCAGCGCGCGGGCCAGGCCGGGCAGCGACAGCGCATGGGCGTCCCTGATGTTCGGGACGACAAGCCCGCGGTCGGTCGCGGCGGCGATGCCGAGGTTCACGTAGTGCCGGACCACGATCTCCTGGGCGTCCTCGTCCCAGGTGGAGTTGATCATGGGGTGCCGGGCGACCGCGACCATCAGCGCCCTGGCCACGAGCAGCAGCGGCGACACCCGGATGTCGGTGAACTCGGGCAGCGTCCGCAGCCGCGCCGTCGCGGCCATGGTCTCGGTGATGTCGATCTGCAGGAACTCGGTGACGTGCGGTGCCGTGAACGCGCTGCCCGCCACCGCAGCCGCCGTGTGCTTGCGCACCCCGCGGATCGGGATGCGCTCCTCGCGGGCCACCGCGGTCACCCCCGCGAACTTGGGGAACGCGACGACCGGGGCGGCGTCCGCGGGCTCGGCCCCGTCCTGGGCGCGCGCCGCCGACTGGACGTCGTCGCGGGTGATCGAGCCGCCCGGGCCGGTTCCCGACAGCCGGGACAGGTCGATCCCCAGGTCCTTGGCCAGCTTGCGGACCGGCGGCTTGGCCAGCACGGCCGCGCCGTCGCCCGAGGTGGCGGGGCCGTCCGGGGCGGAGCTGGCGGAGGCTGGTCGGGCGGGCCCGTCCGGGGCGGAGGTGGCGGAGGCTGCCGCTGCGGCGGGTCCTGCCGCTGCGGCGGGTTCTGGTGTGGCGGCGGGTTCTGGTGTGGTGGCGGGTTCTGGTGTGGTGGCGGGTTCTGGTGTGGTGGCCGGTGCTGGTGTGGCGGCCGCGCGGGGGGCGACCGGGACCGCGCGGACAGCACTCGCGGCGTCGCCGGCGGCGGCCTTTCGCGGGCGCCTCCTGGTCGAGCCGGGCTTGACCCCGTAGCCGACGAGCACCGACTGGCGCTCGTCGTCGTCCTTGGGCGCCAGGGTTCCGT
>JASHQP010000702.1 GCA_030039095.1 Streptosporangiaceae bacterium | reverse complement strand
TCGGGGACGTAGTACCGGCCCAGGACGCCGGGGTCGATGTCGACCTGGATGAGGGTCGCTCCCGCGGGCAGCAGCGTCCACCGGCCGGTGGTGAACTCCGAGAACCGGCAGCCGATCGCCAGCACCACGTCGGCCTGGCGGACGAGGTCCTCGGTCGCGGCGACCGCCCCGTATCCCAGCGAGCCGCAGAACAGCGGCGAGTCGTTGGGGAAAACGTTCTTGCGCAGCCAGGTGGTCACCACCGGCAGGTGCAGCCGTTCGGCGAGCTTGATCATGCTGGTGTCGTAGCGGCGGCCCGCCGCGCCGCCGCCGAGAATGACCACCGGCTGCCGCGCCGCGGCGAGCCGTGCCACGGCGTCCTCGACGTCGCCGTCCTGCGGCGCCGGGCGCGCCGGGCGGAAGCGGGGCTGGTAGCTCACGTCGGCCTCGGCGGTCTGCACGTCCAGCGGGAGCGACACCAGAACCGGGCCCGGCCGGCCGGACACGGCCGTCCGCACCGCGCGCTGCATCAGTTCGGGGATCCGCCGGGTCGCGTGGATCTCCGCCGACCACTTGGTGATGGGCTCGAAGAAGCGGACCAGATCCATCTCCTCGAACGCATCGCGGTAGTAGATGCCGTCGGACACCTGGCCCACCAGGGCCAGCACGGGAACCGACTCGGCTGATGCGTTGTGGATGCCGATCGCGAGGTTGGCGGCGCCCGGCCCTCGTGATGCCATGCACACGCCGACCCCGCCGCCGGCCCGTGCGTAGCCGTCGGCCATGAACGCCGCCACCTGCTCATGCCGGACCGAGATGTAGCGGACGTCCGGCTCCTGGCCCGCGGCGTCGATCAGGTTCATCACCGTGGTGCCGGGCAGGCCGAAGATGTGCCGCACCCCTTCGCGCCGCAGCGCCTCGACGGCGATCTGCGCGCCATTCATCTGCGCGGCCGCCGGCTCAGACCTCTACCAGCACGGGGATGATCATCGGCCGGCGGCGGTAGTTCTCGCTGACCCAGCGGCCCACGGTCCTGCGGACGAGCTGCTGCAGCTGGTAGGGGTCGCTGATCCCCTCGGCGGCCGCCCGGGCCAGCGCGTCCTCGATCAGCGGCCGGACCTCGCCGAACGCGGCGTCATCGATCCCGGAACCGCGCGCGTGGATCTCCGGGCCGGCCACGAGCTTGCCCGTGCTGGAGTCGACCACGATCACCGCGGACACGAAGCCCTCGTCACCAAGGATCCGCCGGTCCTTCAGCGACGCCTCGGTCACCTCGCCGACGGAAAGCCCGTCCACGTACACGTACCCGCAGTGCACCTTCCCGGCGACCGTGGCCTGGCCGTCGACGAGGTCGACCACGATGCCGTCCTCGGCGATCACGATGTTCTTGTCGGGCACGCCGGTCAGCGCGGCGAGGTCCGCGTGCGCGCGCAGGTGCCGCCACTCCCCGTGCACCGGGATGAAGTTGCTCGGCCGCACCAGGTTCAGGACGTACAGGAGCTCCCCGGCGGGGGCGTGCCCGGACACGTGCACCAGCGCGTTGCCGCGGTGCACCACGTTCGCTCCGAGCCGGGTCAGGTCGTTGATGATCCGGGACACCGCGGTCTCGTTGCCCGGCACCAGCGACGACGCCAGGATCACCGTGTCTCCCTCGGCGATCCTGATCGGGTGGTCGCGGCCGGCCATCCGGGCCAGCGCGGACATCGGCTCGCCCTGCGACCCGGTGGAGATCAGCACGATCTCCTCGGGAGGTCGTTCCTCGGCCTCGCGCAGCTCCACGATCAGGCCGCCGGGGACCGAGGGAACCCTCAGGTAGCCGAGCTCGCGGGCCACCCCCATGTTCCGCACCATCGACCGGCCGACCAGGGCGACCTTGCGCCCGTGCGCCGCCGCGGTGTCGAGCACCTGCTGCACCCGGTGCACATGGCTGGCGAAGCAGGAGACGATGATCCGCTGCTTGGCCGCGTCGAAGACCTCGCCCAGCACGGGCCCGATCGCGCGCTCGGTGGTCACGACGCCGGGGATCTCCGCGTTGGTCGAGTCCGCCATCAGCAGGTCCACGCCCTCGGCGCCGATCCGCGCGAATCCGCCGAGGTCGGTCAGCCGCCCGTCCAGCGGCAGCTGGTCCATCTTGAAGTCCCCGGTGTGCAGGACCAGGCCCGCGCGGGTGCGGATGCCGACCGCCAGCGAATCGGGAATCGAATGGTTGACTGCGAAGAACTCGAGGCCGAACGGGCCGAACGAGAGCCGGGCGCCCTCCTCGACCTCGATGGCCTGCGGAGTGATCCGGTGCTCGGTGAGCTTGCCCGCCAGGAGCGCCAGCGTCAGCTTGGACCCGACGAGCGGGATGTCGTCCCGCAGCCGCAGCAGGAACGGGATCGCGCCGATGTGATCCTCGTGCGCGTGCGTGATCGCCAGCGCCTCGACCTGATCCAGCCGGTCCTCGATGTAGGAGAAGTCCGGCAGGATCAGGTCGACGCCCGGCTGATCCGGCTCGGGGAACAGCACCCCGCAGTCCACGATCAGCAGGCGGCCGGCGTGCTCGAAGACTGTCATGTTCCGGCCGATCTCGCCGAGCCCGCCGAGGGCGACGATCCGCAGACCGTCGGAGGCAAGGGGGGGTGGCGGACCGAGCTCTGGGTGCGGGTGACTCACTGCGGCGTCACGCTGCCGGCCACGAGCTGGGCAGCTTCACGCCGCCAGCCACGAGATCGGTGCGCAGCCGCTCGGCCTCGGCGGTGGTGGCGTCGGCCAGGGGCGGGCGCACCGGGCCGCCGGGCAGCCCGAGCATGGCGAGCGCCGCCTTGGCGCTGACCGTGCCCTGCATGCGGGTCATGCCGGTGTAGACCGGCAGCAGCTCGCGGTGGATGGCCAGCGCGGTGCCCACGTCGCCCGCCACGTAGGCGTCGATCATCTCGTGCAGCCGGTCGCCGACCACGTGGCCGTGCACGCTCACGAAGCCGACGGCCCCGACCGAGAGCCAGGGCAGGTTCAGCATGTCGTCGCCGCTGTAGAACGCCAGGCCGGTGGCCGCCATGACCACGGAACTCGCGCCGAAGTCGCCCTTGGCGTCCTTCACCGCGACGATCCGCGGGTGCGCGGAGAGCTGCAGCAAAGTCTCGGTGGCGATCGCGGTGCCGGTCCGGCCCGGGATGTCGTAGACCAGCACCGGCAGGCCGGTCGCGTCCGCCACGGCGGTGAAGTGCGCAACCAGGCCGTGCTGTGGCGGCTTGTTGTAGTACGGCGTGACGACGAGCAGGCCGTGAGCGCCGGCCTCCTCTGCCTGCCTGGCCAGCTCGCAGGTGTGCGCGGTGTCGTTGGTGCCGACGCCCGCCACGATCGTGGCCCGGTCGCCGACCGCGTCGATCACGGTGCGCAGCAACTGCGCCTTCTCGGCGTCGGACGTGGTGGGCGACTCGCCGGTGGTTCCGCTGATCACCAGGCCGTCGTTACGCATGTCGGTGACCAGGTACTCGGCCAGCCGGGCCGCACCGTCGTAGTCGACAGCCCCGTCGCTGGTCATCGGGGAGATCATCGCGGTGAGCATCCGGCCGAACGGGACCCGCTCCGACCGTGCCGCGCCGCCGCCCTCTGGCGTTGTCGTCGAAGCACTCATGTACCGAACGCTACCGGGCTGCGGCGTCACGGGGTACTGCCGGCGCGCAGCGCAACGCCCCGGGCGCAAACTCCCGGGCTGGCCGACCAGCCGACGGCCCGGAGTGAAGACGCGGCGACGTGAGCTCGGGGGTACCCACGTCGCCTGCGTCTGTCTAATTATCGTCCGCCATTGCACATGGCGTTACGCGTTGTGCGCAATTTGTTGAGGCGGCGGCGATAATTTGGGTCATCACGGCACAATAATTACGAGGCCCCCCCATGTATGAGATGGAGGGGCCTCGCTTGGCCCGCAGCCCAACGTGCCGATTGCTCGGCTGGCCGGTCACCCGGCTGCTGTCCGCTGCGCGCCGCACCACCAGCGCCAGACACCCGCCCGAACCTCCGGTTACCCGGATTTCCCAAGCGTCCCAGGGTTTCCCCCGAGGCTCCGGGGTCTCCCCCGGATCGGCCTCCGCGTTAAGTGGTGAGTGCTTTTCTACTGCCTCGCCAAGGCCCTGCACAAGGGGTCCGGGCAGCCAATCTCGAGATTCTTTGGCCATCCACAAGACACCGGCCGTTATCCCCCGCGTAGTGCGGTTTTTCCACCGCTGCATCCACACAGCCGTCCACAGCAGGCATCCCGAAACCCGGTCCTGCCCGGTCCCGGCCGCTGCCGGGTCAGCGCGGCGCCAGCTTGTCGGCGCATGCCGCGGCGATGAACTGATGACCCCGGGGATTCGGGTGCAGGCGGTCTGCCGCGTAGAGGTCCGGGTCGGTGACCCCGGGCAGGGTCCACGCATCGAGGCATACGGCACCGTAGGACTCCGCCTGCTCGCGGATGATGTCGCTGGCCAGCCGCATGCGCTCGCGCGCGACCTCACGCAGTTCCTGCGACAGCGACATGATCTCCGTCAGGTCGGGAAGGGTGCAGGTCAGCAGCGTGGCCTCGGTCGCGGCCAGAGCCTCGAAGAGCTGCCCGAGATCGGCCTTGAAGCTCAGCTCATCGAACTCACGGCGGCGGATGTCATTGATTCCCACCGTGACGCTGACCAGGTCGGGCTCGAGCGCGGCGACCGCGGGAAGCTGCTTGCTCAGCACGTCGTGAACGGTGGCACCGTCCACGGCCAGGTTGGTAAAGCTGCACCGCTCGGTGGTCCGCACGCTGAGGATGTCGGCGAGCCGCTGCGCCCACCCGATCGGGCGCCCGTCCCGACCCTCATCGCCCCGCCCGGCAGTCAGACTGTCCCCGATGGCGACATAAGTTGACCAGGCCACGACCTCCGCTCCCTCGCCTCAGATGGCGCCACTGTGCTCCGCTCAGAACAAACGGTCCCGCACACGCGGCCACGGGGCAAGTAGGCACCGTCGCGGCGACCCGGCCGTGACCTGCACCTAAGCATCAAACCCGCAGGTCAGAAAAGGGAGACGATGCTGTCAGGTCTTATCGGAGCTACTCAGCCCAGGCCGAATTGTGAAAGACTTGCTTCGAAGTTTATCTTTCGAAGCAAGCTCTTCAGGAATTCCAGGAGCCCGGCCATGACCGCTTCCGAAATGCCGGCGGACCAGCCTCGCCCGCCGGGGACGCCCCAGAACCCGCTGCGCCTGGACAACCCGCGGATGATGCGGGCGCTGGCTCACCCGGCGCGCATCGCGATGCTGCAGCGCCTCGCGCTCGACGGCCCGGCAACGGCCACCGAGTGCGCCACCGTGACGGGGCTCTCGCCATCGGCGTGCAGCTACCACCTGCGGGCCCTGGCGCGCTACGGCTTCGTCGAACAGGACCCGGCCAGCGCCGCGGACGGCAGGCAGCGGCCCTGGCGCGCGCGGATCATCTCCACGTCGTTCGACGAGGGCGAGCCGGATCAGCCCGACGCGCTCCGGGCCGCGGCGCACCTCCTGGCCGAGAGCACGCAGACGCGATTCGCCGAAATTCGCGCCGAGTACCTTGCCCGGGCCGGCCGGTACCCGGCCGCGTGGCGCGAGGTCGCTGGCTGGAATCAGGATGTGGTGCACGTGACCGTGGCCGAGGCCGCCGCGCTGCGGAACCAGATCGCAGGGCTGCTGGCCGGCTACCGCCGCCTCGACCCGGCGGACCGGCCGCCCGGCGCGCACCGGGTGCATGCCGTGCTCGACCTGCTGCCCTGGTTCGACCCCGACGAAGCGCGATGACCATCACGGCCCGCGTCGCCGCTGCCTGGCGCAGCGGTCCGCTGTCCGACCGGAGCTTGCGGCTGCTGGCCTCTGGCCAGTTCACCTCCACGGTCGGCGACTACTGCTACGCGGTCGCCCTGCCGTGGCTGGTGCTGTCGGCGCACGGCGGCACGATCCTGCTCGGGACGGTGCTGGCGTGCTACGGCCTGCCGCGGACGGCCCTGATCCCGGCCGGCGGGCTGCTCACCGACAAGATCGGGCCACGGACGATCATGCTCACCGCCGACGCCGCGCGGTGCGGGCTCGTCATCGTGCTCGCGGCGCTCGCCGCCGGGCACGTGGCCTCTCTGGCCTTGCTCGGCCCGGTCGCCGCGCTGCTGGGGGCGGGTGAGGGGCTGTTCATCCCGGCCTCGTTCTCGATCATGCCGTCGCTGCTGGAACCCGGCCACCTGGCGGCCGGCAACGCGGTCAACTCGGCGGCGGTCCAGGCCGGCGGCGTCGCCGGGCCCGTGCTCGGCGGACTGCTGGTCGCCACGGCCGGGCCAGCGCCCGCCTTCGCGGCCGACGCCGCCTCGTTCGCCGTCTCCGCGCTGAGCCTCGCCCTGATCCGCCTGCGGCCTTCAGCGG
>JASHQP010000701.1 GCA_030039095.1 Streptosporangiaceae bacterium | reverse complement strand
CACCGGTAAGCAGCCCGCCCAGTGCAACGCACTCAAGAACATGATTCTCGGCATCGCGGACGTGTCCTGCTGCGTCGTGTTCGTGGTCTTCTGGCGCGTCGACTGGGCTGCCGCGGCGCCGATGGCCGTCGGCTTCCTGGCTGGCAGCATGATCGGGCCGGCTCTGGCCAGGCGGCTGCCCGGGAACGTGCTGCGCGTCCTCGCCGCGCTCGCCGGGCTCGCGCTCGCCATCCGCCTCTGGGTGGGAAGCTAGCGTCCGCTGCGAGCACCGGCGCGCCTCCGGTTTGGAATCGCTGCCCGGTGCCAGTGTTGAGCGCATGCAGGCAGCCGGTTACCCTCGCCTCCGCCGTGCACCCGCCCATCGCCCGGTCGAGAACGGAACGGCGGACGGGAAGACCAGGATCAGCTGTGCCGCTCCCCGGTGTGCGGCGTGGGATCCACGGCCCTTCGAGTCGCGGCGCGAGGCGCAGTTCTGGTACGACAGGCACATTTCACAGCCGCTGATCCACCAGCTGTGACGACGGCCGGGCCACCCTGACCGGAACGCGCTAGGTCGCTAGCCGGTCGACGTCTACCGGTGGCAGGCCCTCCACCTGGCGTTTGTCGATCGTGAGCCGGATGATGTCGCCGACCCGGGTGACGGAGCCGACCGGGATCGCGACCTCTTTGCGGCCCCAGAGGTGGCCCTCCTCGAGCAGCACGTGGGTCACGTGACGGCTGACGGGATCGATGACGAGGCCCTGGATCTTCCCGATTTCACCGTCGGTGGCGTAGACGGGTTCGCCGCGCCGCACGTCCACCTCCCCCCTGGGAATGGCGTCGTGGGTCGCGACGCCGACACGGTCCGGGCGGAGGCTGGCCATGACCAGACCCGGGAAGCGCGCGCTGCCGACCCGCGGGCCCTCGGCGAGGCTGTACCCGCCATCGCCGGGGAGCAGATCCGTTTCTTCGGCCGGGTCGAGCTCGCCGAACTCGGCTTTGGTGCGGCGGATCTTGATCTCGCTCGCCGTGTCATCGACGAGGCCGATGGGGACGATCCGCCCCCTCCCGCCCCGGTGCTCCGGCTCGATCACCAGATGGGTGACCGCCTGTGTTTCGGGGTCGACGATCAGCCGGGTGAGCTTGCCGCACGGCCCGTCGCTGCAGCTGGCGCCGGTTCCTATCGTGAACTCGGTCATATCCCACCCGCCTTCCGCCAGGCCGCTTTCACAATGCTTCACCGAACCACATGCGGTGCCGTTGTCAAGACCGCGGGCGCCACTTCCGCCGTGGTTTACCTGGTGGCGGCGGCCAGCCCGGCACGAATGGTGTCCTCGCTGGCGGGCGTGCCCGCTTCCAGCGAGAACGGCCCGTAGGGCTGTCCGTAGACGGGCGTGCCGGGTTCCTGGCGCCAGCTTTCGGCGAGCGACCCGGCGTCGACGGCGCCGTAGCCGATCGAGTCGAGGAAGGCCGTGACGGCCCGCTTGGCGGCGGGATCGTCGCCGGCGATCGGCAGGAACGTGCGGTCGGCTGCCCCGGCCGGGCGGGTCAGGGACAGCAGGTGCTTGTAGAAGATGTTGTTGAACGCCTTCACGACGTGTGACCCGGACAGGTGGCGCTGGAGCAGCCCGCTGCTGGTGGCGGCTCCGCTGTCCAGCTCGGCGATCTGGCCGTCGCGCTGCGGGTAGTAGTTGCAGGTGTCGATCACGGTCTTGCCCACGAGTGGCCCGGCCGGGACGCTGCGGTAGGCGCGGAACGGGATCGAGACCACGACGATGTCTGCGCCGGCTGCCTGAGCGCCGGTTCCGGCCCGGGCCAGGGGTCCCAGCTCGCGCGCCAGCTTCTCCAGGGTTTCCGGGCCGCGCGAGTTGCTGAGCACTGCCTCGTGCCCTGCCGCCACGCTGAGCCGGGCCACCGTGCCGCCGATCATCCCGCTGCCGATAAATCCCACCGTCGTCATGCAGGCGCCAACCGCGGCCTGCCGGCGAGCATTCCGGCCGGGACGGGTAGCGTGCCGCCGCATGGACGAACGCGTCGAACTGTCCGGTTTCTGTATGAGCGCGCGCTGTTCGAGGGAGATACCTGACGTCAGGCAGGCGGGTCTTGCCGGCGCGGACGTGATCGCGGCACTCGCGGCCGAACTGGCGCGGCAGGCCGGTCGGGCGCCGGGATGCTCGCGGCGAGCCCGTTCAGGACGAGGTCCAGCCCGCGGGCGAAGCCTTCGTCGGCGCCGCTGTGCGGCAGCTTCGCGTCGGCGATGATCCGGTTGAACGCCGGGTACTTGCCGCTCTCCATCAGCGCCGCGATGTACGGCGCCATCCGAGCCTGCCACTGCAGGGTGCTCAGCCCAGTGCGGCGCTGCGCTTCCTGTTCGGCCAGTTCGGCGATGACCGCGCCCCGGACGAAGGCCAGCAGCGTCGTGACGAGGACCAGCATCGGGGCAACTACCGCGAGTACCTGATGCCGGGGCTGTTCGCGATGTCTGCGTTCACCGGCGTGATCGCGACCACGGTGATCGTCGCGGGCGACGCCGCCAAGGGTGTGATGGACCGATTCCGCTCCATGCCGACGGCCCGGCTCGCGGTGCCATTCGGCCAGACCGGCGCGGACGCCCTGACCGGAACCCTGGCCCTGGCCATCATGGTGGGCTGCGGGCTGGCCGTCGGCTGGCGGCCGCACGCCGGCGCCGGGGACGTGATGGCAGCGGCAGGCCTGCTCATCCTGCTCCGCTACGCGGTCAGCTGGGTCGGCGTGTTCATCGGCCTGAGGGTCCCCAACGAGGAGACCGCCGATCAGATCGTGCCGCCGCCGCTGGCCCATCCGGTTGCCGCCAGCCTGCTGTGGGCGGCGCTGCTGCTTGCCCTGTTCGTGCCGCTGTCGGTGCGCAGGTACGCCACTGCCAGCCGGTGACTAGGTGGCCAGGAAGTCGATGAGCCCGGCGAAGTAGGTCTGCTGGTCGTCGTACATGGCCAGGTGACTGCCGTCCGGGCAGTACAGGTAGCGGCCCTTGGGCAGGCGCCCGGCCATCATCTGCATGTGCCCGGGATCCATCGTGTCGTGCTGAGCGCCGATCACCAGCGTGGGCACCTCGATCGAGGACAGCTCCTCGGTCCGGTCCCAGTGGGCCAGCTTGGCGTCGGCGCTGATCCCGAGCTCGCTCGGACCCTGCATGGACACGTAGATCGCGGGGTTGATGTGCGCGAAGCCGCGCTGCACCGGATCGGGCCACTCGTCCGGCGGCATGCGGAGCACATGGTGGACGTAGTGCTGCTCGATCAGCAGTTCCATGTACCGGGGATTCTCGGTGTCGCCCTTGGCCTCGAACGACTTGATCTCGGCGAGCGCCGCCTGGTCCATCGCCGGCATCAGCACCTGCTCGGCGTAGGCGTTGTAGGCCGGGACGCTCGCCATCATGTTGGAGATGACCAGGCCCCTCAGGTGCTGCTGGTGGCGCAGAGCGTACTCGATGGCCAGGATCCCGCCCCACGACTGGCCGTAGAGCACGAAGTTGTCCCGCTCCAGGCCAAGCGCGATGCGGACCTGCTCCACCTCGTCGACGAACCGGTCCACCTCCCACAGCGACGGCTCGTCCGGCTGGTCGCTGAAGCCCGAGCCGAGCTGGTCGTAGTAGTAGTACTCGACACCGGCCCCGGGCAGGTAGCTGTCGCAGGCCTCCAGGTACTCGTGGGTCGCACCCGGCCCGCCGTGCAGCAGGAGCATCCGCACGTCCGGGTTGTTGCCGACGCGCTTGACCCACACCCGGTACTCCCCCGTCGGCGTGCTCACGGGGATCCGCCGAGCGCCGCCGCTCAGCGCGTCGTCGCGGCCGGAAGAGTCCAGATAGCTGCTGACCGGCGGCATGCGCCCTCCTTTGCCCCTGACTGGGCAACAGAATAGTTTCGCGGCGCTTGCGCCGCCGCCGGCGGGGGGTTACAGGGGAGGCGGGGGGTTACAGGGGAGGCGTCCCTCCGGCGCTATCAGAGGCCGGCCTTGCGGGCCTTCCAGACCTCCTCGCACGGCCACTGCCGGGCCCACTCGATCGTGGCCAGCGGCCAGCGCGTCGTCGATCCGGCCGCGGGCCGCAGCTCCAGCAGGTCCTCGACCTGGAGCCCGCAGCGGTGCAGCAGCCGGATCATGTCGCCGTGGCCGATGTGGAACTCCACCGAGTCGTCGCCCGGCCATTCGAAGCGGTGCATGCCGAAGAACGGCCGCAGCAGCTGGTCGGTCGCTGGCGTCTCGTCCTCGTCCGGGGTCGTGAGGATCAGCAGCACGGAGTTGGCCAGGAAGATCAGCTCGCCGCCCGGGCGCAGCAGCCGGGCTGCCTCCGGGATCCACGCGTACGGGTCGCACCAGATGCTGGCGCCGTACTCGGAGATCGCCACGTCGAACGTGGCGTCGGCGAACGGCACCTGCTCGGCGCTGGCGTGGACCAGCGGGAACCGCAGCCCGAAGCGGTCCTGCAGCTCGCGGGCGGTCGCCAGCTGCGCGGCGGAGTTGTCGAGGCCGACCGGCCTCGCGCCGCGGCGGGCCAGCCAGGCGGAGACGTAGCCGGTGCCGCAGCCCAGCTCGACGCAGTCCCGGCCGGCCAGATCGGCGGGCAGGACACCGGCCGCTGCCTCCGGAATCCCCCAGATCCCCCATAGCGGCTCGGCCGAGGACCAGCAGCGCACCCCTGGCTCGCGGTACCAGTCGGCCCACTGATCCCACATCGAGCGGTTGCGCAGCACGTGCTGCGGCGTCTCGGTCACAGCGGCCAGCGTGGCCGCTCCCGGCCAGACCGTCAACCGGATATGCCAGCGGGTGCGACCATATGGTCGTGGCGGAGTTCGTGGTCCGGCCGGCCCGCCCGGCCGACGGGCGGGCACAGGCGAAGCTGTTCGCCGCGGTGGCCGGGGAACGCGACGGGATCGCGACCGAGCCGCCGGTCGACATCGACCAGCGCGCCGCGCAGTTCGCGCGCAGCGCCGACGTCTCGATCGTGGCGGTCGCCGGCGGCCGGATCGTCGGGGGAATCCACGTCGAGGCCAGCCGGTTCGGCTTCGGCGAGATCGGGATGATGGTCGATCGCGACTGGCGCGGCCGCGGGGTGGGCACGGCGCTGGTGCGGGCGGCGACCGAGCTGGCCCGCAGCCGGGGCATGCACAAGCTGTGCCTGGAGGTGTTCCCGCACAACGCGGCGGGGGTCGCCCTGTACGCCAAGTGCGGCTTTGTCGAGGAAGGCCGGCGGATCAGGCAGATAAGGCGCTCGAACGGCGAACTCTGGGACACGATCGTGATGGGCCTGCTGCTCGACGTCCCTGACCATGACTGAACCGTTCGGCGGGCTCTAACCCGCTCTGCGGTACATTCATCCGTCCCGCTCTCGCCGCAGCCGCTCGGCGGCAAGCTCGTCGAGCCGCTGCCACATCGGTGACGCCTCGGCGATCTGCTCGGTCATGAGCATGACCAGGGCCGGGTCCAGCGCCACGTCGGCCGGTTCCCCGTGCCGACCGGGACCGCCTGATCGTCCAGCCTGCCGAGCAGGGTCCTGAGCGACCGGACGCTGCCGTCGTAGGGGACCTGCAGCGTGAGCGCTTCCTCGTCGCGCGACGCGTCGCCGAGCACGAGGGCCGCCGAGTCCAGCCCGGCCGGGTCGCCGAACTGCAGCCGGATGTGGCCGCCGGGGATCCGCCGCTTCAGCTCGGCCGCTGTGCCCTCGGCGATGATCTTGCCGTTCTCGAGCAGCCCGACCCGGTCGGCCAGCTGGTCCGCCTCGGCCAGGTCCTGGGTGGTCAGGAAGATGGTGATCCCGCGGCCGACGAGATCCCGGATGACCTGCCACATGGCGCGGCGGCCTCGCGGGTCCAGGCCGGTGGTCGGCTCGTCCAGGAAGATCACGCGGACGTCGCCGACCAGCGTCATCGCCAGGTCCAGCCGCCGGCGCATGCCGCCGGAGTAGGTCGCGGCCAGCTTCCCGGCCGCTTCGGTGAGGTCAAACCGGCCGAGCAGCTCGCCGGCACGCCGGCGGCCCTCCGCCTTGCCCAGGTGATACAGGTCAGCCATGAGGAGCAGGTTCTGCCGGCCGGTGAGC
>JASHQP010000700.1 GCA_030039095.1 Streptosporangiaceae bacterium | reverse complement strand
CGCGCCGTGATCGTGATCATTATCTACCTGGCGGCATTCAAGCTCGCGCCGGGTGACAGCGTGCCCTTGGCGCTCGGCGGCGCCCTCGGCGGCCTGCTGGCCCTCGAGCCCGCCTGGGCCGCGCCGAAAATATGCGAGCGTGCCCGGTGAGCCGCGGACAGCACACCGGCGGGCCAGCCGGCCGGGACGTCCCGGCTGATACCGAGGCCGAAGCGGCAGCCACTGCCACGGCGATACAAGGGCTCCGCCGCAGACTGCGGCGCCCGGGCACGCTCGAGCACCCCGCCGTCAAGCATGAGCTGCGGATGCTCGAGGAGCAGGTCTTTGTCACCGTCGAGGCCACCGCACACGGCAAGCACCGGTTTCCTCTCACCCCGGCACACAGCAGGCCTGACGACGGGCAGATCAGCCTCCACTATTCGGCGGTGATGGGCAATTGAGCAGCCCGGTGGCTTGCCTATGGCTGTGAGCTTGGGCTTCATGCTTTGGCGGGCAGGGTGAGCGTGCACCTTATGGGTGCGGGCGATCTGCCTGCCAGGCCGAGGCGCAGAAAGGCTGCGGTCCCCAGTTCTCGGCTGTCCGGAAAGAAGGGTGGGGCCCTTCGGCGTGCATGGCGTCAAAATTACGCCCACGACCCCTGAACTGGGGAAGGTCAAATGGTCGTCAGTGCGTGTGCGAAGGCTTCGAGTGCGGCTGGGTAGGCCTGTTCGTTTGGCGATCCGAAGCCGACGATGATGCCCTGTGGATGTTCGCCAGGCTCGTGCCAGCGGTCGCCTAGTTGCCCCACGGCTACATCCTGAGCCGCCGCGGCGTCGAGCACGTCCTGCTCGGTGGGACCGCCAGCGTGCAGGCTGATTAGCGCGTGCAGGCCGGCGGCGACGCCGTGGACGGAAAAGCCGGACGGCGAACATGACCCGGATTGCAACCGGGTGAGCAGGAGATCGCGGCGGCGCTTGTAGCGCAATCGGCACACACGGACATGTCGGTCGTAGGCGTGACAGGCGATGAAATCCGCAAGTGTCAGCTGGCCGATGCTTTCGGTGTGGCGGTCGTTATGACGCTTGGCCTCGACCAGCGGTTCGAGGAGGTGCCGCGGCGGCACGATCCACCCCAGGCGCAGAGCGGGGGCGAGGGTCTTGGAGACCGTTCCGACGTAGGCGACATGGTCAGGAGCAGTGCCCTGGATTGCACCAATGGGCTGGCGGTCGTAGCGGAACTCTCCGTCGTAGTCGTTCTCGATGACCAGGCAATCGCTGGAGCGCGCCCAGTCGATCAGGATACGGCGGCGTTCCGGATCAAGGGTTCGTCCAGTCGGGTACTGATGGGCTGGGGTCAATTCCACGGCGCTCACCCGCGGAAAGCCCAGGTCGTCGAGCAGGTCGGTCCGGGCGCCTCGGCGGTCCACAGGGATCGCGACGACCCCCGCGCCGTTACGGCGGATCACGTCACGGTGGAAGGCGACTCCTGGGTCCTCAGTCGCGATGACGGCCGGAGCGGTCTCGCCGAGCACGCGGCTGAGCAGGGCGAGAGCCTGGACGTATCCGTTGGTGATGACAATCAGTTCGGGTGGTGCAAGCACCCCACGAGTGCGGCCGAGGTATTCGGCGAGCGCGGTGCGCAGTTCGATCCGGCCGCGCGGGTCGCCGTAGGCGTAGCCGTCGGCCGCCGCGGCGCCAAGTGCCCGGCGGGTGGACCGCAGCCAGGCTGCGGTCGGGAAGGCGGAGGCATCAGGGCGGCCAGGACGCAGGTCGTGCCGGGGCTGAGCGGGCGCGGGGCCCTGTGTTCCGTCCGGGTGCTGAGCGTGGTGCTCGGGAAGCCGGGCTATCACAGTGCCCGACCCCTGGCGGGCGGTCAGGTAGCCCTCGGCGATGAGCTGGTCGTATGCCGCCCTGACGGTGCCGCGGGAGAGGCCGAGTTCAGCGGCGAGCTTGCGGGAGGCGGGCAGCCGGGTCCGGGGTGCAAGCCGCCCGGTCCGCACGGCGGCCCGGAGTGCCTGCTCCAGACCGGCCCGGCGCCCGGTCGCCGGATCGAGCTCCAGATGAAGATCGACGCCGGAAGTGGGCCAAGATTCCGACATGAAAGCGGATCTTATCATCGATCCATTCGTGTCATAGCATTCCAGGTCGTGATCATCGACCCGGTGCTCGGGCAGTCGGCCAACGGGACTCACCACACCCCGCGCCGCACGGTCCGGCTGCTGGCCGTGGCCTACGGTCTGACCATTGCCAACCTTTACTATTGCCAGCCGCTGCTTCCTCAGATGGCGAAGTCGTACGCGGCGGCCTCTGCGGTGGGGAACCTGACCACCGCCGGGCAACTCGGCTACGCGCTGGGGCTGGTCCTGATTGTGCCGCTCGGTGACATCGCGCGTCGGCGCCCGCTGGTCTGCCTGCTGCTCCTCGTCGAAGCGGCGGCACTGGTAATGACTGCCACGGCGCCCACCGTCGGCGCGTTGCTCATCGCGGGTTCGGTGATCGGCTTGACGAGCGCGAGTGTGGTAAACATCCTCGTGCCCTACGCGGCCACTCTGGCCGGCGATCATGATCGTGGTCGGGTGGTCGCGACAATGCTCAGCGGCGGGCTGGTCGGCATTCTACTGTCGCGTACAGTCGCCGGGCTTACCGCCGGGTTCTTCGGCTGGCGTGCGCTCTTCCTGGCCGCAGCGGCGGTGACGCTGCTGCTCACCGGTGCGCTGGCGTGGGTCATGGCGTCGCCCGCCGCAGACGTGGCGATCAGCTATGGCGCGCAGCTCCGGGCGACCATCCGCCTCGCAACGAGTGAGCCGCTGCTCCGGCGGCGCTCGCTGATAGGCGCCTGCGTCTTCGGCGCCTTTGGGGTCTTCTGGGCGACCGCAGCGTTCTTGCTGGCCGGGCCGCCATACCTGTACAGCGAAGCGAAGATCGGCCTGTTCGCACTGGCTGGCGCCGCGGGTACGCTCGCAGCACGTGCGGTCGGTCAGGCCGCGGACCGGGGATGGCAGCGCCCGCTGACCGGCGTGCTGCTCGTTCTGGGTGTGAGCTCGTTCGGTGCGATAGCGATCGGGGGCCAGAGCCTGGGATGGCTCGTCGCCGGGCTCGTGACGATGGACGTGGCGGTGCAAGGCACGCATCTGCTGAACATGAGCGTGGTCTACGGCCTTGTCGACGGCGCCCGGTCGCGGATCGCCTCGGTCTACATGACCTGCTACACCGCGGGGGGCGTGGTCGGCACTGCCGCAGGAACGGCCGCTTACCGGTTCGGCGGCTGGGCAGCGGTGTCGGCGGCTGGAGCGGTGTTCATGGCCTTCGGGCTGGCCGCATGGGCACGTGACAGTTACGGAGGTTCCGGTGACGGCTGACCCTGATCGTGACGGGCGGCGTCTTCGAGCACGCGCGCTGCCCGGTATCGGCGCGGGAGCTGCACGCGGTCCAGGTACGGGACCGCTGCGGGCACATCTGGAGGGCAGCCTGTGAAAGTGGGGCCTGGCGGGATTGAAGCGGTCGTATTTGATCTCGACGGTACGCTGGCCGACACAATGGCCCTGGCTCCGCGGGCATACGCCGACACGATCAGGTGTCTCGGCGGGCCCGAGGTAAGCCCGCACGAGGTGATCGCGGCCTGGAATATCGGGTCCACCCCGGTGGTGCTCAGACACTTCCTTCGCAGGGTGGTGACACCGGAGGACATCGACTGTTTCTATGGCAACTTCGAGTCCGTCATAGCCGCCGTGCGGGCTTTCCCCGGAATCCCCGAAATGCTCAGCTCACTGCGTCGGGAAGGATACCGGCTCGGGATCTTCACCCACGCGACGCGGCGTGCCGCGACCCTGACCCTCACTGGTGCAGGGCTAGACCATTTCCGGCCCACCCTGGTTGGTGGTGAGGAGATAGCCCAGCCCAAGCCCGCTCCAGAGGGCCTGCAGCTCGCCTGCCGGCGCATGAGCGTAGCCCCTGCCGCAGTTGCGTATGTCGGCGATGCCGAGGTGGATCTTCAATGCGCAGCCGCCGCCGGATCCCTTGGCATCCATGCCCGCTGGGGAGCGACGGCGGCGGCGATCACGCCGCACCTGACCGCCGGACATCCCAGCGACATACCTGGTCTCCTGGCCGCGCATCGTGCCAGCTTGCTCGATCGCCGCTACCAGCGCTGATCCCCCACACACTCGCGCCGCCACACCCCTGCCGCGCGCTAACGGCCACTGCGACCGGCCTTCGAAAATGGGAGCGATCGAAGGTGGTGCCCAAGCACCAGTGTGACCGTCTGAGGCTCGGGATTCTGCAGGACCAGTCGCGCCAGCTGAGTTCTTTTTCGACCGGCCCGAGATGGAACGCGCTTTCACCGCGCTAGGGTGAGCGCCTAGCCAGCAGGGATGTCGTCGCGGACGTTTTCGTGGCTGGCGGTGGCGTCGGCCAGTCTTTCGGCAAGGACCAGCACAGTCATACGCCGACGCCGCGGGCTGACGCACGGGCTGCGGGTCTCGGCGCGGTGTCGTTGACGGTCCGCTGGTCGCGCGAGAGGGCCGCCTCTACGAGGTCGTATCGGACGTATTCTTGCTCGAGCCTGACGGCGGTGCCGTAAGCATCAGCGCACAGGTCGGCGTACACGTTGGTTTCGGCGTCGGTGAGCGCCGTGAGTTGGTCTTTGCGTGGTGCGTGTTCGGTGCTCCAGTACGGGCGGTGCGCGAGCAGCGTCGAGGCATCCATGAGGATGCTGAGAGTATGCGGGGCGACCTGCCGGACGCGGGCGAGGATCGCAAACCCGTGAGTGTCGATGTCACCCCAGTAGCG
>JASHQP010000066.1 GCA_030039095.1 Streptosporangiaceae bacterium | reverse complement strand
GCCGCTCGCCACGCGGGTCACCGCCCGCGCGGTCCGCTCGCCGGTGCCGGCCGTCATCACGCGGCCTCCGTCCGGCGGTAGAGCAGCGCCAGCATGGCCATCGACGCCACCGCGGTGGCGAGCGTCACCAGCAGCGACAGCGCGTAGCCGCCGCCGAAGTTCAGGTTCTCGAACGTCATCACGTACGTCTGCAGCATCACCGACGAGCCGAGCGGCGCGATCCCGTTCAGGATGTAGACCTGGTCGAAGATGTTCAGCGACAGCACCAGCGCCTCGACCGCGCACACCGCGAGGGCGGGCCTTATCAAGGGCAGGGATATGCGCCGGAACGCCTGCAGTGGCCCGGCGCCGTCCACCCGCGCGGCCTCGTACAGGTCGGTGGGGATCGCCTGCAGCGCCGCCAGGATGATCAGCGCTGACAGCGGCGTGATTTGCCAGACCTGCACGATCTCGATCAGGCCGATCGTCAGCCACCGGTCCAGGCCGAGCCACACGTGGTAGCCGCCGATCAGGTGCGCGGAATGCAGCGCGCTGTTCATCACGCCGAAGGTCGGGTTGTAGATCCAGCTCCAGATCACCGCCTCTACCACGGCGGGCAGCGCCCACGGCAGGATCACGAGCGCCAGCACGACGCCGCGCAGCCGGAAGCGCTGCTTCAGCGCGACCGCGATTGCGGTGCCTGCCGCGACCGACGCCACCACGCCGATGACCACATAGACCGCGGTGTTCTCCCACGACGTGGTGATGGCCGAGTCAGCGAACAGCGCGCGGAAGTTGCCGAGGCCGGTGAACCTGTCCGGCGGGTCGAGCGGCATCACCCGGAAGAACGCCTCGACCGTGGTGTCGGCGGTCGGCACGAACGACAGCGCCCCGATGAACACGACCAGCGGCGACAGCAGAAGATAAGGCAGCAGCCTGCCACGGCGCGCCGCGCTCAAACTCACGCCTCCCTGCTGCGTCGTGCTCACCGGGCGGTGCGGCGGCGATGCGCCCGCGGTGTCACCACGGCCTCAGCCGGAGGACTTGAGCTGGTTGACCTGGCTGGCTATCGCGCTGACCGCCTGCTGCACCGTCTCCTGTCCCGCGGCCGCCTCGTGAATGTTAGTCTGCACCGCGGCGCTGAACTGCACGTACCACGGGGGCGCCCCGTTCGGGAACGGTGCCTTGGCGTGCGCCTGGAGAATGCTGGCCAGCTGGGATGCCTGGGCGATGTTGCCCGCCTTGACCATCAGGTTGAAGCTGGATAGCCGCGCCGGCAGCGGGAACGTGCTCACCACGTCCTTGGCTCCCTGCAGCCCGGCCCAGGTCGCCTGGTTCTCGGTGCTGGTGAACCACTTGATGAACTTCACCGCGCCCGCCACGTTCTTGGCGGTCTTCGGGATGCCGATGCCATCGGGGTTGGCGACGTTACCGCCGACGCCGCTCGCCCCCGGCGTCGGGATGTACTCGGTGTCGTTCACCACGCTGGATGTTGACGGCACGTTGTAGATCGAGGCGACGCTGCCGGAGTAGTCGCACATCTCGGCGGCGACCCGGTTCCTCGCCATCTCGGTCGTGAATCCCTGGTAGTCGGTCTCGTTGATGTTGCCCTTGGGCACCAGGCCGCTCTTGTACGCGTTGACCATCCAGGACAGCGCCTGGTAGCCGGGCGAGCCCGGCGAGGTGAACGCCGGGGTGTCCTTGGAGGTCAGGACCTGGCCGCCGAACGCCGAGGTGATCTGGTACCAGCAGGTCGACAAGCCCTCGGCGGTGGCGAAGTGGATGTCGAGCGGGCTAGGCATGTTGTTAGCCGCGCCGACCTTCTTCAGGTCCGCGGTGAACTCCGCCAGCGTCGTCGGCATCGTGGTGATGCCCGCCTTGGCGAAGTCCTTGGTGTTCACGGTCGTGACCAGGAACGACGAGTCGAACGGCATCCCCATCAGCTCGTTGTTGGACACGAACGTGTCGATCTGGGGAAAGTCTGACGCGAGGCTGGCCACGTCGAAGTACTTGTTCAGCGGGTAGAACCAGCCGGTCCGCTGGTACTCCCCGACCTTGGACCAGTCGACGTCGGCGGCGTCGGCGAAGTACGTGTTGGCGGATGCGGCGGCGGCGATCTTGGTCTGCAGGTCGTCCCAGCCGATGTTGACCCAGGTGACCTTGATGCCGGTCTGCTTGGTGAACTCGGCGAGCAAGGACTTGGGCGGGGACGGGTAGGCCACGGCGACGGTGATCGAATTCGATGAGCTGGAACTGGTGCTGCTGCCGCTGCTGGTCGAGCCGCAGGCGGCGGCCACCCCAGCCAGGCCAACGCTGAGGACGAGCGCTCCCGCCCGTCTGCTGACGGTGCCAAGACTCTTCATCGGTTCCCTCTTTCGGGCAGGCGCGCTGGCAGGCACGATCCGAGCGCGGACACGGCCGCCCACAGGCGATCGTTTACGCTCATATTCCGTCAATCTAGAGTGGATTCACTCATAGAAGCAACCCTGCATGTGCACTATCAAGCATCAATCGTGCATCGATGACCACATGGATGCGCCTGGCCCGCCCAGGCCCGATCACAGCCAAGCAACCAACCTGCACCGATATGCTCTTTTGCTATGCACAGAGCTGCGCGGCTGAGCGCGATCCTGGACCGGCTCGCCGACGGCGGGTCGGTCGCGGTTGCCGATCTGGCCGGCGACCTGGACGCGTCGCCCGCGACCATCCGCCGGGACCTGGTGATCCTCGAACAGCAGCGCCTGCTGGCACGGACCCACGGCGGCGCGACGGCTCACGCGGTCTCCTACGAGCTGCCGCTGCGATATAAGGGCGTCCGCTACGCGGAGGAGAAGCGGCGCATCGCGCGCGAGGCGGCGGCGCAGGTTACCGAGGGGATGGCGGTCGGCCTGACCGGGGGAACGACCGCCACCGAGGTCGCGAGGGCGCTGGCCGACCGGCAGAAGCTCACGATCGTGACCAACGCCCTGAACATCGCCTCGGAACTGGCGGTCAGGCCCGGCATCAAGCTGATCACCACCGGCGGCGTGGCCCGCAGTCAGTCCTACGAGTTGTCCGGGCCGATCGCGGAGGCCAGCCTGACCGGGCTGAACCTGAACGTCGCCTTCATCGGCGTGGACGGCATCGACGCCCGGGCCGGCTGCACAACGCACCACGAGGTGGAGGCGCACACGAACGCCGTCATGCTCGGGTGCGCGAGGCGCGTCGTGGTCGTGGCGGACAGTTCCAAGATCGGCAAGGTCGCGTTCGCCAGGATCTGTGAGATCGGCGCCGTCAGCGAGCTCATCACCGACGCATCCGCGGACGCCGAAGCGGTCAGCGCGCTGACCGATGCCGGGGTGCACGTCACGCTGGTCGGCGACGGGCACGCGGAATCGCGGGCCAGTGGCGAGTGAGCCGCATCCGCCGGGTGTCCGCCCCGTCCGCCCGGCCCCGGGGGACGAGCGTGCCTTCGACCTCCTCCTGATCGGCGACTGCAACCCGGACGTGCTGGTGCTGGGCGACGACGTGACACCGGCGTTCGGCCAGCAGGAGAAGCTGGTCGATACCATGGCCCTGGTCGTGGGCGGATCGGCCTCGATCACCGCGATCGCCGCCGCGAGGCTTGGCCTGCGCGTCGCCATCGCCGCCGCGATCGGCGACGACGCCGCCGGGAACTTCATGCTCGCCGAGCTCGCCAGGGCGGGCGTCGACACCGGCGGCGTGACGGTACGCGCGCAGCTGCCGACCGGCATGACGGTCGCGCTATCGCGGGGCGCGGACCGGGCCATCCTCACCGCGGAGGGCGCGATCCCGTCGCTCACCACGGCTGATGTGCCCGCCGAGCTGCTCTCGCGGGCCCGGCACGTCCACATCAGCAGCTACTTCCTGCTGGAGCAGACCCTTGGCCCCGGCCTTCCCGCGCTGCTGGCGGCGGCGCGCTCGGCCGGCGCGTCCACGTCTCTGGACACCAACTGGGACCCGTCCGGGACGTGGGGTGCGGGCTTCTTCCCCGATGTGCTCGCGCAGACCGACCTGCTGCTGCCCAACGAGGCGGAAGCGCTGCGGATGGCCGGCGCGGCGACGCTGCCCGACGCGCTGGCCTCGTTGACCAAGACCGGTGGCGCGATAGCGGTCAAGCTCGGCGCCCGCGGAGCCCTCTACGCGGACGCCTCGGGGCGTTACCTGGCAACCCCTCCGCCGGTGTCGCCGGTGGACGCGACCGGCGCCGGTGACTGCTTCAACGCGGGCCTGCTCGCCGGGCTGCTGCGGGGCGACGACCCGCCGGAGGCGCTGGCGCTCGGCTGCGCGGCGGGCGCGGCATCGACCCAGGGCATCGGCGGAACCGGCAGCTCCCCCGGGCTGACCGCCGCGCTGGCGCTGGCGCGGAATGTGTCGGTCCGGCCGTGGCCGTGAGGGGCGCAGCCGTCAGCGGTGACCGCGCAGCCATCAGCCACGACCGGCATAAGCATCCGCGATACGGCCAATTTGTAGAGTCGGTTCGTGCCTGACTCCCCTGATACCGCGTCCGGGCCGCCCGGGCTCCGCCGCGCGACCGCCGCCGATCTGCCGGCGATCAAGGCGATCATCGCCGCCGCCTATGCCAAGTACCTCACCCGGATGGACAAGCAGCCCGCGCCCATTTTCCGCGACTACGGGCCGTCCGTCGAGGACGGCACAACCTGGGTCGCCGGCTCGCCTGTGATGGCCGTGCTGACCCTGTACCCCCGCGAGGGACATCTGCTCGTCGAGAACGTCGCCATCCATCCCGACGCCCAGGGCCGCGGGCTTGGCCGCGCACTGATGGAGTTCGCCGAGCGGGAGGCCGCCCGCGGTGGGTTCACCCGGATGGCGCTGGTGACCCACGAGGCGATGACCGAGAACCAGGCCATCTATGCCCGCCTCGGCTACACCGAGGTCGACCGCCGCGCCGAGGACGGCTACCGCCGCATCTACATGGAGAAGCCCCTGCCTGGCTGATCCGGCGCGTCCTGGGCCGGCCGCACCAGCGGCGTTATCGCTAGCGGCGATCTTCGCGGCCGCCGCCGACCAGCCCCGCCCGGCGCAGCGCCTCCGCCATAGCACCATCGCCGGCCTGGGAGCCTTGGCCGCGGCCGCGGTCCTTTGATCCCCCGCCGCGGCCCGCTCGCGGCTTGTCGTTGCCGGGGCTTCCCGGCCGCGCCGTGCGTGGCTTTGGCGGCGCCTGCGGCGGGCGGGCGTCCTGGCCGCGGTCACCGGGCTCGTCATCCAGGCGCAGAGTGAGCGAGATCCGCTTGCGGGCGACGTCGACGCCGAGGACCTTGACCCGCACCACGTCGCCGGACCTGGCGACCTCGCGCGGATCGGAGACGAAGGACCGGGACATCGCCGAGACGTGCACGAGGCCGTCCTGGTGCACGCCGACGTCGACGAACGCGCCGAACGCCGCGACGTTGGTGACGACGCCTTCCAGGATCATGCCGGGTGCCAGGTCCTCGAGCGTCTGCACGTCTTCGGCAAACGCCGCGGTCGTGAATGCCGGGCGCGGGTCACGGCCGGGCTTCTCCAGCTCACCGAGGATGTCGGTGACCGTCGGCAGGCCGAAGCGCTCGTCAATGAACTCCTCGGGCCGCATCGAACGCAGGATCGCGGTGTTCCCGATCAGCTCTGGCATCGTGGTCCCGGCCGCCGCCAGGATGCGGCGGGCCACCGGGTACGCCTCCGGGTGCACGCTCGAGGCGTCCAGCGGATCGTCACCGCCGTTGACGCGCAGGAACCCGGCGCACTGCTCGAACGCCTTCGGGCCCAGCCGGGGAACCCTGGTGAGCGCCGCGCGGCTGCGAAACGGCCCTGCGGAATCCCGGTGCGCGACGATGGCACCCGCCAGCCCTTCCCCAATGCCGGAGACACGCGCCAGCAGGGGCACGGATGCCGTGTTCACGTCCACGCCGACCGCGTTCACGCAGTCCTCGACCACGGCGTCCAGCGAGAGCGACAGCTTCGCCTCGGACACGTCGTGCTGGTACTGGCCGACCCCGATGGACTTCGGGTCGATCTTGACCAGCTCGGCAAGCGGGTCCTGCAGGCGGCGGGCGATGGACACCGCTCCGCGCAGCGAGACGTCCATGCCCGGCAGCTCCCGCGACGCGTACTCGGATGCCGAGTACACCGAGGCCCCGGCCTCGGAGACCACAATCTTGGTGAGGTTCAGCTCTGGATGTGCCCGCAGCAGCTCCGCCGCGAGCCGGTCGGTCTCCCGGGATGCGGTGCCGTTGCCGATCGCGATGAGCTCGACCTGGTGAGCTGCGGCCAGCCGGCCGAGGACGGCGAGCGACGCGGCCCAGCCCGCTCCCGGCGCCGACGGCCGCCCGGCGGCCTGCGCCGGCCGCTTCAGCTCGTGCGGGTAGATCGTCTCCGTCACGACCACCTTGCCGGTGGCGTCGACCACGGCCACCTTCACGCCGGTCCGGAACCCCGGATCGAGGCCCATCGTGGCCCGCGCCCCAGCGGGCGCGGCCAGCAGCAGGTCGCGCACGTTGGCGGCGAACACGCCGACCGCGTCCTCTTCCGCGCTCTGCCACAGCCGCATCCTCAGGTCCACGCCGAGACGGACCTGGATGCGGGTTCGCCATGCCCAGCGGACCGTGTCGGCGAGCCAGCGGGCGCCGGGGCCGGTCTGGCCGGCATCTGCGATGCCGAACCGCTCCGCGATCAGCGCCTCGTAGTCGCTGAACGCGCCGCCCGTGGCGGCGGACGCCGGGGCTTCCGGCACCACCTCCCCCGGTTCCAGGCCGAGGTCGAGGACCTCCTCGTTCTCGCCGCGAAACATGGCCAGGATCCGGTGCGAGCGGAGCCGGGTGAACGGCTCGGCGAAGTCGAAGTAGTCGGCGAACTTGGCGCCGGTGTCCTGCTTGCCCTCCCGAACACGCGAGACGATCTGGCCGCGCGACCACATCCGCTCTCTGAGCACGCCGATCAGGTCGGCGTCCTCGGCGAACCGCTCGGACAGTATCGCGCGCGCCCCGTCCAGGGCGGCGGCCACGTCGGTCACACCCTTCGCCGCGTCCACGTACGGCGCGGCCGCCGTCTGCGGGTCGTGCCCGGGGTCCGCGAGCAGGCCGTTGGCGAGCGGCTCGAGCCCGGCCTCGCGTGCGATCTGGGCCTTGGTCCGGCGCTTCGGCTTGTAGGGGAGGTAGATGTCCTCCAGCCGCGCCTTGGAATCGGCCGCCATGATCCGCGCCTCGAGCGCCTCATCCAGCTTGCCCTGCGAGCGAACCGATTCCAGGATGACCGCGCGCCGCTCCTCCAGCTCCCGCAGGTACCGCAGGCGCTCCTCGAGCGTGCGCAGCTGGGCGTCGTCGAGCGCGCCGGTCGCCTCCTTGCGGTAACGGGCGATGAACGGCACGGTGGCACCGCCGTCCAGCAACTCGACGGCCGATGTCACCTGCCGCTCGCGCACGCCGAGTTCATCGGCGATCTTCCGGTCGATCGACTGGGCAGATGCCGGGACGGGCGCAGTCACCACTTCATCCGCCTTCTCGGGAGTTGAGTTCTCCGGGAGCTGGGCCAACGTAGTGCACTTCGATGAGGTCGGGATCCTCCCCGGAGGGACGCCCCAGGACGAGCCATCGAACGTCGCCGCACCGCACCAGCACAGCCCATGTATCAGGGCGGTACCGCAATTGGCGCAACCGACGGTTCCCCGGATTCTCCAGCAGATCGCTGAGCACTTTCTTGACAGCCAGATAGAGCGCGCCCTCTGGATCCCTCCGGAGCGCCAGGTACGCCTCCCTCGCTGTCGGATGGAACGCGAACCTCCGTGTCACAGCTCTTCCTTGGTCAGTTCGACGAGCTGACCGGGATTCGCGAGACTTGCGTCGATTCGGGCAGCGTCCTGTGGCCGGTGGCGCCACATCTCCACTTCCAGCTCGGTGATAACCGTCGCTGGATACAGATGGATGACGCCCTCTTCATCAACTTCCACCAGGTAGCGCCCCTTCGGACGGGCGTACTTCCGCAGCGGCGCCCTGCCCCGGTCGTCCAACTCGATGATGTCTGCTGTCATCGGCTCCAAGCCCTCGCTCAGTCGCTGCCCCTCTAGGGTATTACCCCAACGGGGCAATGTCACCTCGAGAAGGCTCGCCTGTTACTGCGACTGCTCGCCGTGCCCGGGGCGCTCGCCGTCGGCGAGCAGTGTCTCGTCATAGTGGACCCGCTGACGTGGCAGGCCCGATTTCGCAAGCACCTCGGCGGTTTCCCGAACCATCGCGGGCGGTCCGGCGACGTAGGCCTCGCAGTCCCGAGGCGGCATGTAGCGCACGGCCACCCGGCCCACGTTGCCCTGCATCCCGTCAAAGGCCGGGTCGTCCGAGGTCACCGGCGTGAGGCGGAAGCCCTGGTAGGCGTCGGCGAGGCGCCACAGCTCCGGCAGGTCGTACAGGTCCTCCCTGTTCCGGGCGCCGTAGAACAGGTGGATCTGCCGCGGACAGTCGGTCGACTCCCTGATTGCCTGCTCGATGATGGCCTTGATGGGGGCAAGGCCGGTGCCGCCCGCGATGCAGAGCAGGTCCCTGCGGCCGGCTCGACCCAGCGTCATCGTGCCGAGCGCGGGACCGAGGACGAGCTCGGTGCCCGGCTCGGCGTGGTAAACCAGCGCGTTGCTGACCCAGCCGCCGGGGACGGCCTTGATGTGGAAGGTCATCAGGCCGTCCTCGCGCGGCCGGCACGCTACCGAGTAAGGCCGCCAGACCTTCGGCCAGCTCGGCGTCTGCACGGTGACGTGCTGGCCGGGTTCATAGGGCAGCGGCAGATACGTTGCGACGGTCAGGATGGAGATCCCGGGCCTGCGCTGCTCGTTGCCGACGACCTCGGCCTTCCAGAACGGCGGCGAGCTCAGGCTGTCCTTGTCTGCGGCCGCGATCATCAGCGACGATGCCGCCTGATACGCCTGCGCCCACGCCTCCTCGGCCGCCGGGGTGAACACCGGCCCGGCGAATGCGCGGAGCGCAGCAGTGAGCGCTTCCCCGACGGCGTCGTACATCTCGCGCTCCACCGCGAACTTGCGATGGTCCCTGCCGAGCTGAGCCAGGTAAGCCGCCAGTTCCTCCGGGGTGCTCATGCTTCCGACGATCCTGCCGAGCGCCCGGAACAGCCGGTCCCGCTGCTCGTTCATCGCGACCGGGAACAGCGCGCGAAGCTCGGGGTGACCGGCGAACAGCCAGCCATAAAAGTAGGCAGCCGCGTCGTCCCTCGCGGCTCCCACGATCGCGAACGTCTCCTGGACGGCCGCGATCGCGGGGTCCGGAGATACGGCCGACGCAGAGGCGGACACGGACTCGGCGGACACGGACTCGGCGGACACGGACTCAGCGGACACGGACTCAGCGGGCGCAAGGTCGGTCCAGGGCGCGTCCGTCCCGGGACCTGGCTCCACGAAGGGTCCGGACGACAGGCCCTCCGTCAGGGACGTCAAGCTGCGGCCGCCAGCCTCCTCGCCCGTCCGCAGCCCCACCATGGTCCTGAGGGCGTGCCAGGCCGGCTCGACCGTCCGGCTCCATGGGGGCACCACCGACATGCGACGGGGCCTTGAATCGGCCCGCCGCTGCTGCGGAAGGAAGGCGTGCGGCGCCGCTGAGAGCTGGCCGGACAGAGCATGCTCATCGGGAGCGCCGCTGGCCGACCGCTCCTCCAGTTTGGCGCGCTCGTCTGCGAGCATGCGCACCATCTTTGCCGCATCCTGCTCGGAGAGATCAGGCAACGGATGCACCATGCGCCCCGGGCCTAATTTCGGCTGGCGCTTGGGAAGCCCAGCGCCGGGTGCCGTGCCCTTCCCCGGAAGAAGCGAGTCACCTTCCGCGTCCGTGAACAGGTCCGGATCCGTCTCCTCGCCCACAGACAACACCCCTTGCGCGCGCAGGTATGACCACACCTGTCCCACGCAAAGCCGACCACATCCCGCGCGGCGAGCCCAGCCGAATTGATCATTTGCAGTCAAGGAATCACCCAGAGTCACCAGGCGCCTCGTGACCCGGGGCTGCCGGCTAAGCCTCGCTGCTCATGAGCGGCGGTGGCCCGCGTGGATCCGGACGACTGCGCCGTCACGGCAAGGTAGTCGCGGGTGGCGCGGCGGCTGCGCAGCACGACGACCTCCGCGTTCCCGGCGTGCTCGGCGATCAGCCTCCGGACCCGCGGCGCCATTTGGCGGCGGTAGCCGAGGACGTACCGGACTACGGCCCAGCTGATGCGGTCGTATACGCCGATGTCTTTGTGCTGGCCGCCTCCGTAGCGCATCCGGCGGCGCACGATCGCGCACAGGCACGTGCGGCTGGGCAGGTCCAAGAAGATCACTGTGTCTGCCGCCCGCAGCCGGATCGGGAGACTGGACGCGTAGTTGCCGTCGATGATCCATCGCGGCGCGGTCACCAGATCGCCCTGCAGGGCGCCGAACCGGTCCTGATCCAGTGGCTTCCAGTCCTGGTCGTAATAGAGGCCATCCAGGTGGACCGGCTGGACGCCCAGCAGGCCGCCCAGAGACCTGGCCAGCCAGGACTTACCGCTCCCCCCGCAGCCGACGATCGCGATCCGGTCCACGGGTTACGACCCTAGCCATAGGCCGGAGAGATTCGGCATCATCTGGCCGCGAGTCCGCACTGTCGGGCTGGCGCCAGATACTACGGAACGTAGTAAATTTGCGCCCGTGAACGGTGTCCTTCCCACGACGATCATCGTCGCGGGTCTCGCCCTCGCCGGGTACGCGGTGGTGGAGACCGCCCGCAACCGGCGAATGGGCGCTACGCTGCTCGGCGCGCTCGGCGTGCTGGAGATCCTTCTTCTCGTCCTTGTAGGCATGATCGTGGCCAGGCTGGTCGGCGGCCATCGCCCGGCCGACCTCGCGGTACTCATCGGATACCTGATCGGGATCCCGCTCATCCCGCTGGCCGCGGCGTTCTGGGGGGCGCTGGAACGGTCACGGTGGGGTCCGGCGGTAGCCGCCGTGGCTGGGGTGGTCGCGGCCGTGCTGATGGTTCGGCTGCATCAGATCTGGCCGGCTATCCATGTCTGAGCCGAGGGCAGCACCCGAACTCTCGGAATCCCAGCCGACCTCGACCAGGACCGGCCCGGGCCGGCTGCTGGTCGCCATCTATGGCCTCTTCGCGCTCGCAGCTTCCTCGCGGGCAGCTGTGCAGATCGCGACGAAGTTCCACCATGCCCCGGTCGCCTACGTGCTGTCGGCGTTCGCCGGCGTGGTCTACATCATCGCCACGGTCACCCTCACCGCGGGCAGCCGGACGGCGCGCCGGATCTGTTTCGTGTCGTGCTCGGTCGAGTTCATCGGCGTCGTGGCGGTCGGCACCTGGAGCGTCCTCGACCCGGCCTCTTTCCCCGATGCCACCGTGTGGTCCGACTACGGCATTGGCTACGGCTTCGTCCCGCTCGTCCTTCCCGTTTTCGGGCTGCTCTGGCTGCGCTACTGGGCCAAGCGGGATAGAACGGACGCGTCAGCTTGACCAGCAACGTTGACGCGGGGTCGAGCAGGCGCCGCTGGGGGTTCTACTTGCCGTAATGAAACCTGCACACCGCGATCTCGACGCCGTCATGACCAACCCGGTAGACGAGACGGTGCTCCTGCGTGATCCTGCGGGACCACCATCCAGCCCACTCGTGGCGCAGCGGCTCGGGCTTCCCGATTCCTGTGTTCTCGTTTCGGGAGATGTCCTCGATAAGGTGGTTGATCCGTTTGAGGATCTTGCGATCCTGGGTTGGCCAGTAGAGGTAGTCATCCCATCCGTCATCGGAGAAGGTGACCTTCACTCATCGTCCTCGCAGGCGTCAGCGAGCTCATGCACCTGGCCGCGCCCCTTGTCCAGCTGCTCGATGGCGCGGGAGATCCGCCGCCTGTTCGGCGGGCTGGCGATCAGGTAAAGGGTCTCCCGCATGGACTCGTACTCCCGCTGGGGAAGCATGACGACGTTCTCGCCACCAGGACGGGTGATGACGACCTCTTCCTGATCGTTGATCACCGAGTCCAGGGTGGCCGCATAGTTGGCCCTGGACTCCGACATCGACATGACCTTCATGACTCACCTCCACCTGTACATGATATTGTACATGGTCAGCGAGTTCTGTTCACGCCTTCAGGAGCTGGCGGGCCATGACGAGGCGCTGGATCTGGTTGGTGCCCTCGTAGATCTGGGTGATCTTCGCGTCCCGCATCATCCGCTCGACCGGGTAGTCGCTGACGTACCCGTACCCGCCGAGCAGCTGGACCGCGTCCGTGGTAACGTCCATCGCCGCGTCCGAGGCGAAGCACTTGCAGGCCGAGGACATGAACGTCAGATCGGGTGCGGGCTCGCCGGACATCGCCCGCTCCGATCTGGCCGCCGCGGCGTACGTGAGCTGCCTGGCCGCCTCGACCTTCATCGCCATGTCGGCCAGCATGAACTGCACGCCCTGGAAGTCGGCGACCGGCTTGCCGAACTGGTGCCGCTCCTTAACGTACCCGGCGGCGTAGTCCAGCGCGCCCTGGGCGATCCCGAGCGCCTGTGCCGCGATCGTGATCCTGGTGTGGTCGAGCGTCGCCAGCGCGGTGCGGAATCCATTGCCCTCCTCGCCGACCAGCCGGCCGGCCGGGATCACGCAGTTGTCGAAGTAAAGCTCCCGCGTGGGTGAGCCCTTGATCCCGAGTTTGTGCTCGGGCGCGCCGAACGAGAAGCCCTCGTCACCGGACTCCACCACGAACGCCGAGATCCCGCCTGCGCCGGCAGCGGGGTCGGTCACCGCCATGACCGTGTAGAACCGTGACACCCCAGCGTTGGTGATCCAGCGCTTGACCCCGTTCAGGACGTAGCTGTCACCGTCACGGACGGCACGGGTCTTCATCGCGGCCGCGTCGGAGCCCGCCTCGGGCTCGGACAGCGCGTAGGAGAACATCGCCTCGCCCCGGGCAACCGGCGGCAGGTAGCGCTGCTTGACGTCCTCCGACGCCGCGAGCAGCAGCGGCACCGTGCCCAGCTTGTTGACCGCGGGAATCAGCGACGAGGACGCGCAGGCCCGCGCGACTTCCTCGATCACGATCGCGGTCGCGATCGCGTCGCCGCCCGCGCCGCCGTAGCGTTGCGGTATGTGGATCGCCTGCAGCTCGGCCTTGACCAGCGCGTCGTACGCTTCCTGCGGGAACTCGGAAAACCGGTCGACCTTGGCGGCGTTCGGCGCGATCTTCTCGTCGGCGAGCGCGCGCACCGACTCGCGCAGGGCTTCGTGCTCGGGCGAGAGGGCGAAGGCGGGAAAATCGAGGCTCATGACCTCGATAGTAGGACGTCCAACTGGACCCTTTTCATCCGCAGACCTGGCGCCTGCGGTCCGTGGCCTGGTTGCGCGAGGATGAAAGCGTTCACTAGTTGGCTGTTACGCGTAGCCCCGGCCGGTCGGGAGGTGGGAACGGGCGTGGCCATGGCCCTGCTGACCCCGGATGGGCGCGAACTGCTGGACCGGCTGGCCGGGGAGCGGGTCGGCCCGGACCGCGCGCTGGAACTGGCTCAGGCCCTGCGCGGCCGGTACCCGCCGGACCTGATCGCGGCGGCGCTCACCCAGCAGGAACTGCGGGGCGCCGCCCTGGCCAAGTTCAGCCGGGCGCAGGAGATGCTGTTCACCCGGGCCGGTCTCGAGCAGGCGTCCTCCGAGACCACGTCGGCCCACGCCGCGGCGCGTTACCCGGCCGATGAGCCGGTGGCCGACCTGTGCTGCGGCATCGGCGGGAACGTGATCACTTTGGGTGCCGGGCGCCCCGTTCTCGCCGTCGACGTGGACCCGGTCAGCCTGGCGTTCGCCCGGCACAACGCGGCCGTCTACGGAGCCGAGGACCGGCTGGCCGTCGTGCGCGCCGACGTGCGCTACCTGCCCCTGCCCGGCGTGCGTGGGGTGTTCATCGACCCGGCCCGCCGCTCCGGCGGCCGGCGCCTGGCGGCCGGGCGCAGCGAGCCGCCGCTCGGCTGGTGCCTGGACCTGGCCGGACGCGTGGCCGCGGTCGGGATCAAGGCCGCTCCCGGGCTCCCGCGCGAGCTTGTCCCGGCGGGCTGGGAGGCCGAGTTCGTCGCGGTCGGCCGGGATCTGAAGGAGGCTCTGCTGTGGTCACCGGCGCTGGCGACGGCGGCGACCCGGGCCACGGTACTGCCGTCCGGCGACACGCTCGCCGCGGCCCCACGCCGCGTCGCGAGCGACGTGCCCATCGCCGCGCCCGGCGCGTTCCTGTTCGATCCCAGCCCGGCGGTGACTCGCGCCGGGCTGGTCGAGGACCTCGCCGATCAGCTGGGCGCGTGGCAGATCGACCCCGCTATCGCGTTCCTGTCCGATGACCGGGAGCATCGCAGCCCGTTCGCTCGCACGCTGCGGGTCCTGGAATCGGCACCGTGGCACGAACGGGACTTCGCGCGCCGGCTCCGCGAGCTTGGCATCGGCGCCGCCGACATCCGGCGGCGCGGGCTGGCCGGGGACGTGCCGCAGATTCACCGGCGGCTGAACCTGCGCGGCCCGGGCCGCGCGACGCTCGTGCTGACCCGGGTCAGCGGCCGCCCCTGGGGCCTGATCTGCACCGGCCCCAGCACCACCCGCCCCGCTGAGCAAGGCGGCCGATGAATGTACCGTTCGACGGCCTGTAGGCCGTCTTCTGGTACATCGATCACGCTCGCTGGGGGAAGGAGCGGGCCAGTCGGGGGCTGGGTGACCCGGGCGCCTACTGCTCGCCGAGCTTGGCGCGCAGGGCTGCGCCCTTGGCCTGGGCCGTGGCGCGCAGCTGCTCCTGGAAGCCCAGCATCTGTGCGCGCAAGTCCTCGTCGGCTGCGCCCAGGATGCGAACCGCGAGCAGGCCCGCGTTGCGGGCGCCACCGACGGCGACCGTGGCCACCGGCACCCCGGCCGGCATCTGAACCACGGAAAGCAGCGAGTCGATCCCGTCGAGCTGCGCCAGCGGCACCGGGACCCCGATCACCGGGAGCGGCGTCACCGCCGCGAGCATGCCCGGCAGGTGCGCCGCGCCCCCGGCGCCCGCGATGATCACCCGGAGCCCCCGGCTGGCCGCCTCAGCGCCGTAGCTGAGCATCTCGCGCGGCATCCGGTGCGCCGACACCACGTCAGCCTCCCAGGGGACGCCGAACTCGGACAGCGCGGTGACCGCGGCCTCCATCACCGGCCAGTCGGAATCGCTGCCCATCACCACGCCCACCAGCGGCCGGCCGTCCATACCCGTCTCCTTACCCGTCCTGCTGCTCTTCTTCCGTGCCATGGCGCAGGTAGCTGGCGGCCCGCCTGGCCCGGTCGCGCAGGTCCCCGAGGTCGTCGCCGAGCGCGGTGACGTGGCCGACCTTGCGGCCCGGCCGGACCGCCTTGCCGTACAGATGGACCTTGACGCCGGGATCGGCGGCCATCACGTGCACCAGGCGCCCGTGCAGATCGGGATCGTCGCCGCCGAGGACGTTCGCCATCACCGCGTACGGCACCGTCGCGGTCGGCGCCCCGAGCGGCAGGTCGAGCACGGCGCGCAGGTGCTGCTCGAACTGGGAGGTGCGCGCTCCCTCGATGGTCCAGTGGCCGCTGTTGTGCGGCCGCATCGCCAGCTCGTTGACCAGCAGCCCGGCGGGGGTCTCGAACAGCTCGATCGCGAGCATCCCCGTGACGCCGATTCCGGCCGCTATGGCCAGGCCGAGCTGCTGCGCGGCGAGCGCCGTCTCGTCCGCGAGCGCAGGGGCCGGCGCCAGCACCTCACGGCAAATCCCGCCGCGCTGGATGGTCTGCACGACCGGGTAGACGGCGGCCTGGCCGCTGGGCGATCGGGCGACGAGCACCGCGAGCTCGCGTTCGAACGCGACGTGTTCCTCGGCGAGCAGGTCCAGCCCGTGGGCGACCACGGCCACGGCCTCATCCGGGCTGCTGCACACCCACACGCCCTTGCCGTCGTATCCGCCGGTGACCGCCTTGAGCACCACGGGCCATCCCGACCGGTCGGCGAAGCCGAGCACGTCGTCCAGACTCTCCACCGTGGCGGATCGCGGGCAGGCGATGCCGAGCGCGGCCACCCGCTCCCGCATCGCCCGCTTGTCCTGGGCATAGCGGAGCGCTGCGGGCCCGGGCCGGACCGTCAGGCCGGCCCGCTCGAGGGCGATCAGGTGCCGCTCGGGCACGTGCTCGTGGTCGAAGGTCACGACGTCGCAGCCGGCGCCGAACGCGAGCAGGTCATCGAGCGAGCGGTAGTCGCCGAGCCGTGTCCCGGCGCAGACCTGGGCGGCGCTCTCGTCGGGCCCTTCCGCGAGCACGCGCAACCCGATGCCGAGGCCTACCGCTGCCTGGCATGTCATGCGGGCGAGCTGCCCGGCCCCGACCATGCCGGCCACGGGGGTGCGCCTACCGGGCGCCGGGGCCGCGGTGGCCAGGTCACTGACCGTCTCGTGATCCTTCATCGCAGTGCGCAGGTTACTCGCTGCGCCGACCGAGATGCCCCGGGCGGCTGGCGCAGCGGCTCCCCGCGAGCCCCCCGCGAGCCCCCGCGAGCCCCCGGTCAGGCTGGGCCGCTCACCACGGGCTTGTCCGGCGTGTCGGGAACGCCGTGCGGCAGGAACAGCGCGAACACGGCCGGGCGCGGCCGCACCAGCACGACCTGGCCGCCATCGGCCGCCGCCACGGTACGGGCCAGCGACAGCCCCAGCCCGGTTCCGCCCGGCGCACCGCTCACGCTCCGCTCGAAGATCCGTGGCACCAGCTCGGGCGGCACGCCCTTGCCCTCGTCCCTGACCTCGATGACGACGGACCGGGGCGTCTGCGACGTCCGGATCGTGACAGTGCCCGCACCGTGCACGAGCGCGTTGTCCAGCAGGGTCGCGATCACCTGCGCCGCGGTGCCCGGCGTGACGTAGGCGTGCAGGCCCTTCTCCCCGATCACCTCGAGCTTCCTGCTGACCCGCCGGAACGCCGGGTCCCACTCGACGATCTGCTGGGCGACGATGTCGTCGACGCTGGCCAGCGTCGGCGTTCCGGACACCGACCGGCGGGCGCGGCCGAGCAGCTGCCCGACCACCTCGGCGAGCCGCTCGGTCTGGGCCAGCGCGGCCGCCCCCTCCTCCCGGACGACGTCGGGGTAGTTCGCGGCCGCGACCATCTCCTCCAGCCGCATCGACAGCGCGGTCAGCGGCGTGCGGAGCTGATGGGACGCGTCCACGGCGAAGTCGCGCTCCGCGGTCAGCAGGTCATTGATGCGCTTCGCGGATCCGTCGAGTCCCTCTGCCATCCGGTCGAGCTCCGGTACCCCGTACCGGCGTCCCAGGGGGCGTGCGTCACCGGAGCCGAGCCGGTCCGCCGCTCCGGCCAGCTCGCGCAGCGGCCGGCTGAGCCGGCGCGCCTGCAGCAGCGCCAGCCCCACCGCCACCGCGATCGCACCCAGGGCCAGCCAGCCGATCATGAGCAGCCCGCTGGTGACCTGACCGCTGACGAACGAGTCGTCCGCCGACACGGTGACGGTGAAGTTCTTGGTGGCGTACTTCTCCGAGATCGTGTGGCGCTTCGGTGGCTTGGTGCCCGCCGTGACCCGGGTCTCGCCCCGCTCCACGACGGTGACGTAGCGGTTGGAGAGCGAGCGGGCGACCTGGCCGGCGTCCGGAGGCAGCCCGGAGTCCAGGCGGTCCTGCAGCCCGGTGGCGATATAGGAGGCTTCGTGCCGCAGTTCCTGTGAGGCCTGGCCGGTCCGCAGCCGGCTCAGGTCGAACGCCAGCGGCACGCCGAGCAGCAGCACCGCCACCACGGCGACCACGAGCGTGGAGATGAGCAGCCGGCGCTGCACGGCTCAGCTCCCGCGCCCGCGACTGACCGCGGAGCGGATCCTCACACAGATCCGTCCGCAGCCCGCCATCTGTTTGCCCATCGTCAGCGGCTGTCCCGGCTGTCAGTCACCACGCTCGAACCTGAAGCCAACGCCCCGGACCGTGGTGATGTACCGGGGGCTGTGGGCGTCGTCCCCGAGCTTGCGCCGCAGCCAGGAGACGTGCATGTCGAGGGTCTTCGTCGAGCCCCACCACTTACTGTCCCAGACCTGCCGCATGATCTGCTCCCGGGTCACCACCTTGCCGGCTTCGCTCACCAGCAGGGAGAGCAGGTCGAACTCCTTGGAGGTGAGATCGATCTCTGACTCGCCCAGCCAGGCCCGGCGGGCCTCGGCGTCGACCCGGACGCCCTGCACCACCCGGCTCTCGGTTGCGCCGCGCCGCAGCAGTGCCCGGACCCTTGCGAGCAGCTCGGCGAGCCGGAACGGCTTGGTGACGTAGTCGTCCGCCCCGGCATCCAGGCCGATCACCGTGTCCACCTCGTCCGCGCGAGCGGTCAGGATGAGCACGGGGATCGCGTGGCCCGCCGACCTGATCTGCCGGCAGACCTCGAGTCCGTCGAGCTTGGGCAGGCCGATATCGAGCAGGATCAGGTCGATCCCGCCGCCGGCGGCGGCCTCGATCGTGGCCGGCCCATCGGCGGAGACGCCGACCTCATAACCTTCGCGGCGCAGTGCGCGCGCCAGTGGTTCCGAGATTGACGGGTCATCCTCGGCTAGCAAAACGCTGGTCATGTACTGATCGTACGTGTAACCCGCCCAGGAGAAGCCGCACCGATCCAGGCGAGTCTCCCCCATCAGCACCTGCCGTCCCGGGGAGTCTGCGCCGGTCACGCCCGGTCCGCGCCGGTTGGCTCCCGGGTTTGGCTCCCACGGCCCCCGCCCTCCGACCCGAAGGAGGCAGTGCGCGGCCACTGACTCGCAGCTGCGAAGCGCGCCGCCGCATCAAGGTCGGGCTCACCAGGTCGCCTGCCTGCTCGCCTGATGTCAGCCAGTTGCGCGACGCTCCAGGAAGCGGATCAGCGCGCGAACCGGGGATCCGGTCGCTCCCTCCGGCCACAGCGCGGTGTCGTATTCCAGCCAGGCGGTAGAGCCGTTGTCAATGTGCACCCACGGGATGCGCCCGGCGAACTCGCGCAGGAACATGGCGGCCATGACCGTAGAGTCCGGCCCGCGGGCCGGAACGTTGCGCAGATCAGCGGCCGGGCTGGCGAGCAGCTCCCGGTAGGCATCTGGCAGCGGCAACGGCCAGCCTGGTTCCCCGGCAACCTCGCCAGCACGCAAAACCTCACGCAGTAGGGCCTGTTCGGTGCCGAGCGCGGCCCACAATGCCGGGCCCAGGCCGGCCGCGTCGGTCAGCGTCGCGACGTCGATCAGCGCGGCTGGACTGCGCTCTGCCAGGTAGGCGAGAGCGTCGGCGACTACCAGCCGGCCTTCGGAGTCGGTGTCCATCACCTGGCTGGTCCGCCCGCCGCGATGGGTGAGCACGTCGCCGGGCCGCAGCGCGCCGCCACCTGGCATGTTCTCGGCCAGCGGGACCACCGCCGTGACCGGCACGGCGAGCCTCATACGCGCCGCGGCGATCACCGCCGCCGCAACCGCCGCGCCGCCCGCCATGTCCGCCCGCATCCAGGAGATCTCGCCCGGGTCGCGTTTCAGGTTCAGTCCGCCAGAGTCGAACGTGATTCCTTTGCCGGCGAGAGCGACCAGCCGCGACCCGCCCCCGCCGTCTCTTCCGTCGGTACCGTGCGTGATTTCCGCCATGCGCGGCATGTTCCGGCTGCCCTGGCCGACCCCGAGTACGCCGCCAAATCCCGCATCCGCCAGCTCCCCGGCCGTCCAGATGCGGGCCGCTACCCCGTGTCCGGAGGCCGCGGCCGTGATCGTCTCGGCCAGCATCTCCGGCGTGGCCTCGCCAGCCGGAGCATGCACCAGGTCACGAACCCAGTTCGCGAGCTGCCCGGTAACGATGCCGCGGTCCAGCGCGTCCCGGGAGCCCAGTGGGCGTCCCCTATCCCGCGGGTCTTGCGGGTCGAGCCGCTCTCGCACGTCTTGCGGGCCCACCGGCCAGCCGCCGGCGTCCCAGGTGCCGCCGTCATCCGCGGCGCCAAGCAGCAGCGTTAGCGGGGCAGGCGGCCCGGGTCGCTCGCCGCCGACCGGTCGGCTGCCCGACCGAGGCACCCGGTAGGAACCGAGCAAATATCCCTCGGCCGCAGCGCGCACCGACTCCCCGCGATCCGGTCCGACCAGTGCTAGCGTGGTCGCGACGCCCTCGGAGCCCGCGCCAGCTGGCGGTTCTGCCCAGTGGGCCGGGTCTGTGGCGCCCAGCCGGGCTGCCTGGCCTTCCGGTCCTGCCGGCTTGGTGGCGAGCGCGGCGAGCGCCTGCGCCGCATCACGAACCGCCGCGGCTCCCGCGTCCGCGGGTCGGCCGACGCCGATCGCGGCGATCCGCTCTGGCCCGCCCGCCACGTCAGCGCCAGCTGACACGAAGAATACGGCGCTCTCCCCCCGCCGCCCGCGGAAGCCCTGGCGGGCGAGAAAGCTGGCAAGGTCGGTACCCGCCGCCCGCCCGGCGGCGGCGGCACCCGGGCCCGCCACCGGCCCGGCTGCACCCTCGAAGAACGGCACCGCCAGAAAGTTGTGTCCGGCTTTGTCGACCGACGTGGCGGAGATCTCGACTACGGGCATGGAAGCAGGCACCGACATAACGACACTGAACCCGTTCTATTCAAACGTTGTTGACATGCACAGTATGTAATGTAGTCCGTCCGCGTTGCGAAAGGCCCTAGCCACCGCTGGCCCGGCAGGGCACGGTCAGGCGGAGTTCGGGGTGCTGGCCGGCACCGACAAGCGCGAGCACGTCCATGGTGGCGCTGACCGCCGCGGAGGCGATCACATTGGCGTTGCAGTCCGGAGTGCGAGTACCGCCCTTCAGCGATCATCGACATCACCTCCCGGCCGCCGCCGGTCGCGGCCACGGGGAACCCGGCCGCCGAGGCCCTTTGCCATCGTGGTCAGGCGCGGGCGTACTCCCGTGCCCCGGGTTTGGGGTCCGGTGTCCTGTTCCGTGGCTACTTGGTGAAATACCAGTATTCGGGCAGCAGGGTGTCCAGCGGACTGAACGTGACGCTGCGCAGCCGACTGGACACTGCCTGGACGGCGTACGGCTCCGGCACCCAGATGTAGGGCAACTGCAGCGCGGTGTAGGTTGCGTACTGGTGGAACACCGCCAGGCTGCTGCTGGTATGGGTCTCGCTGATCAGCTTGTCCATCGTCGGGTCGGAGTAGTTAGCGGCGTTGGACGCCGCACCAGTCTGGAACAGCGGCTCGCCGGTCGGCTCGTAGCCCGGACCGTTGTAGATCCACCCGCCGTTGAAGACCGCCTGCATCGAGCACTTCGGGCCCATCGGGGCGCACGGGGCGCTCTCGGCGCTGATGGTGTTGTACGTCTGCCCGACAAGCGTGACGTCGATGCCGACCTGCGATTCCTCGGACTTGATGGCCTGGGCCATGGCCGTCACGGAGGCCTGGCCGGTCGCGAACAAGATCGTGAACTTGGGCTGCTGGCCCTTCGTGATACCGGTTCCGCACTTGGCCGGGTCCTGGCAAGTCATAATGCCGCCCACCTCGGTCCAGCCATGGCTGATCAGCAGCGCCTTCGCCTTCCCGGGATCGTACCGGTACGGCCCCTGGCCGTCGTTCTCTTGCTGGATGGGTGGGATCCACTGGCTCGAGGTAGCGGTCGGGATCGGCCCCGAGGTCGGGACGCTATACCCCCGGAAGATCGCATCATCGATGCCCGGCTGGTCGATGGCATACTGCACGGCCTGCCGGAAGTACAGCTGCCGGAAAAGGTATCCGGCCTGCGGGTTGTTGAAGTCCGGCTGCACGTACTGGATGCCGAATGAGTAGAACGGCTCCATGTAGTATCCGCTGCCGAGTGGATCTGCCGAGGGCAGCACCGCGTTCGCCGGCTTCGGCGGCAGGTCCTGCGGCGGGATGTAACCGACATCGACCTGCCCGGTCTTCAGCGCCGTGTACTCGGTCGTATCGTCGGTGAACGGCAGGAACTTCACTGCCGACAACCTAGGCTTCGGGCTGCCGGAGTAGGCCCGGTTCGGCACCATCGTCACGTTGCCGTTGGTGTTGAAACTCGACAGCTTCCACGGCCCGTCCACCACGCTCCACAGTGGGCTCGTCGCATATGTACCGGCATGGTTGGACTGGCCGGTCAGGAACGCGTACACCGCCTTGCACTTGGCCCAGCCATCTGCCGCGGTGTCGGTGGTGCAGCCCCCGCTGCCCGGCTTCGCGCCCAGCTTGGTTACATCCCACGCCAGCGGCATCGGGTTGAGCTCGGCCAGTTGGTTGTAGGTGTACCACAGGCTGGAGTAGGGCCTGTTGAGCTGCATGACCAGAGTGTCTGGCCCGGTGGCCCTGTAGGACACCACGTTATCGGGCAGCAGGCCCGCGCTGTAGGCGTACCAGGCCGCCTTCTCCGCCTCGGTCATGTTGAGGAAGAAGACCACGTCGTCCGCGTTCACCGGCTCGCCGTCGGACCACTTCCAGCCCTTCATCGTGACCGTGACGGTCTTACCGCCATTGGTGTAAACGGGAGGATCGGCAACCGAGAGCGGGTAATTGATGGTAACTGAGTTGTTGCTGTTGCCACCGAACATGTACAGCGGCCGGTACATCAGCCACTGGAACCCGCTAATGGTGAAGGAGTTGTCGTAGGCGAACGAGTAGAACGGGAAGATCCAGTTGGGGATGTCCCCAGCCAGTTCCGCGACCGTTGCCGTGCCGGCGCTCCCGCCGGCAGCGCGAGACGGTGCGCCCGTCGAGCTGCAGCTCGCAGCCACGATCGCTAGCGCAGCCGCTGTCCCCGCGAGGATCATTCTCCTACGCTGAAACATGGAAGCTCCCTAGGTCATAGGCGCCGGGCGTCGCCTTTCCGGATGCCCGTGGCGGCGAGGTGCTGCTGATGACCTCGCCGATCGTTCCCACTCCTGCAGGAAGCACCGAAGGGCCACGTCCAGCTTCTCGCCACGCGCCGACCCCACGCACTGCAAGCCAGACCCTACCTTGTATACTCTGCATGTTCAATAGTTGTTGCCGTACGAGGATCTGCAATGGGCGCAGCCTGTCTTGCCGGGGCGGGTGTTGCGGTAGGCGAGCCCCGGTGAACCTGGGAAGGCGGCCGCAGGACCGGGCGGGGCGAGGCCTTCGAGGCTGCTCAGATAGCGTTCCGTAACGGTGTTACAGCCCTGCGCTAAATACGTGACTCGGCGCCGTCACACCGGCGTGACGCCGTGGCGGCGCCGCGAGAACGACCGGTCCTTGCCGCGCGCCACCGCGAATCGCCGGATCAGCTCCCCCCGCAGGTCCTCCGGCTGCACCACGTCGTCGACCACCAGCTCTCCGGCCAGGCGCAGCACGTCGATGTCCACGTCATAGGCCGCCCGCAGCCGGGCGGTCTCTTCCTCCCGCTCGGCCGGGTCGGCAATCGCGGCCAGCTTGTTGTAGTACACGGCGTTGACCGCCGCCTCCGCGCCCATGACCGCGATCTTCGCGGTCGGCAGCGCGAGGGTCGCGTCCGGCTCGAACCCAGGGCCCGCCATCGCGTAGAGGCCGGCTCCGTAGGCCTTGCGCACCACGACGCAGATCTTGGGCACGGTGGCCTCGGCCACCGCGCTGATCATCTTGGCGCCGTGCCTGATGATGCCCTGCTTCTCCACGGCCGTGCCGACCATGAAGCCGGGCACGTCGGCCAGGAACAGCAGCGGGAGGTTGAACGCGTCGCAGAGCTGGATGAAGCGCGTCGCCTTGTCGGCCGAGTCCACGAACAGCACGCCGCCCTTGAACATCGGGTTGTTCGCGACCACGCCGACGGCCTGCCCGGCCAGCCGGGCGAAGCCGATGACGAGCTCCCTCGCCCACAGCGCGTGGATCTCGAACAGCGAGTCGGCGTCGACCAGGCCGCGCACATACCGGCGCATGTCGAACGCCTGCCGTTCGCTGGCGGGGATCAGCGCGCGAAGGTCGATGGCGGCGGGATCGCTGGCCTTCGCGGCGGGTGGGGAGCCCTGCCAGTTCGGCGGCAGATAGGACAGGAACCTGCGCACCGCCGCGATCGCGTCCTGTTCGGTCTCGGCCAGGTGGTGGCCGCAGCCGGAGACCGTGCAGTGCATGCGCGCGCCGCCCATCTCCTCGAGCGTGGTCTGCTCCCTGACCACCATCTCGACCATCCGGGGGCTGCCCAGGTACATCGACGCGTTCCCGTCCACCATCGCCACGTAGTCGCAGAACGCGGGGATGTAGGCACCGCCCGCGGCCGACGGGCCGAACAGCGCGCACACCTGCGGGATGGACCCGGACGCGCGCACCTGGGTGTGGAAGATCTTGCCAGCCCCGCGGCGGCCGGGGAACATCTCCACCTGGTCGGTGATCCGCGCGCCCGCGGAGTCCACCAGGTAGATCATGGGAACGCCGGACGCGTAAGCCTTCTCGATGATCCGGATGATCTTCTCGACCGTCCGCGCGCCCCACGAGCCAGCCTTGACCGTCGAGTCGTTCGCCATCAGCGCCACCGGGCGCCCGCCGACGGCGGCCGTGCCGGTGATCACGCCGTCCGCTGGCAGCCCGTCGGCCAGAACGTTCGCGAACGCGCCGTCCTCGGTGAAGCTTCCGTCGTCGACGAGCAGGGCGATCCGGTCCCTGGCGAACAGCTTCCCCTTGGCGGCGGCCGACTCGTGATACCTGGGCGCTCCGCCCCTCTCGATCCCGGCCCTGACCTCGGCGAGCTCAGGATGACCTGCCTCGCCGTTCGCTGCAGCCAGCGCGTCCTTCCGTTCTTCACTCACGCTCGCGAGCGTACTGGGTCGAATCGAGCGTCCCGGTGCGCTGGTCCAGCGCACGGGCCGGAACGGTGCGCGGCCCCCCGCTCCGGCACGGCACCATCGGCTCGTGATGCCTGCTGGGGAGCCACGCCCGCGAGCGTACCGGGAATCCTCTCAGTGCGGGGTAAGGCGTCAGCTGATAGAGCTGACGCGATTCCCGACTAAGGCAAGCGCGCGGCGTTAGGCGGGGATTGTGCGGGTGCGGGGGCCGGCGCGGAGGACCTGGGAGGGGAGCTGGCGGCCGATGATCCGCTCGGCGTCGGCCGCGGCGTCGATCATCGCGGCCAGGTCGATCCCGGTCGCCACGCCCATGTCCTCGACCATGTGCACGAGTTCCTCGGTGGCGATGTTGCCCGTGGCGCCGGGCGCGTACGGGCACCCGCCGAGCCCGCCGACCGACGCATCGAAGTCGCTGACGCCGAGCTCCAGCGCGGCCAGCACGTTCGCCAGGCCGGTGCCGCGGGTGTTGTGGAAGTGCAGGTTGAGCCCGACATCGGGATGGGCCGAGCGGAACGCGCCGACGAGCTCGCGCACCCGGCCCGGCGTGGCCATCCCGGTGGTGTCGCCGAACGAGATGCAGTCGGCGCCGTCGGCGACCGCCCGCGACGCCACCTCGACCACCCGCGCCGCCGGCACGTCCCCCTCGTACGGGCATCCCCACGCGGTGGAGACGATCACCTGGCAGGTGGCGCCGCGCTGGTGCGCAACGTCGATGACCATTGCGATGTCGTCGAGCGACTCCTCGGTCGACCGGTTCACGTTCTTGCGGTTGTGCGTGCCGGACGCGGACACCACGGCCTCGATCTCGGTGAGCCCGCGGTCCAGGGCCCGCCGGGCGCCGCGCAGGTTCGGGACCAGGGCCGAGTACCTTACCGACGGCGCCCGCTCGATCCCCTGCCACACCGCGTCCGCGTCGGCCATCTGCGGTATCGCCTCGGGCCGCACGAACGACACCGCCTCGATCCGCTGCACCCCGGTCGCCGACAGCCTGTCGATCAGCTCGATCTTGGCGCCGGTCGGCACCGGATCCTCGTTCTGCAGCCCGTCACGCGGCCCGACCTCGCGCACCGATATCCGCTCCGGCAGATCACTCATCTTTCCCATGCCCTCTCACACGCCGGGCCACCGCGGGCCGGCCGGCGGCGCCGGCCGGCAAAACCGTGCGGATGATCACGCCGTCATCACTCATGTTCGCAGACTAGCCAGAACGGGCCGCCGGGCCGCTAGCGGTCCTCCCGCGCCAGCCTGGCTTGTTCGTCCCCGACCAGCTGGAACAGGATCGCCTGCACCTGTTCCACGTCGGGAATCTCGTCGAGCACGAGCTGGCCGTGCTCGCCGGCCGACTCGACGGTGAGCCTGCCGCAGCCGAGCAGCCGGTCGATCGGCCCGTGCGAGAACGACACGTCGCTGATCCTGATCAGCGGGAAGTCACGCCCGGACCGGGACAGGATGCCCTCGCGCAGCCTCAGCCTGCGGGTGGTCAGCTCGTAGCTCGTCGTCTTCCACCGCAGCAGCGGGACCACGCCCCAGATCATCACCGCGAGGAACACCACCACGCCGATGGCGTCCCTGGCCAGGCCGGCGCCGCTGCCCGCCGGCAGCAGGATCAGCCCGGCGATCGCCGCGATCACGATGACGGCCAGCAGGAGGAACGGCGCCAGCAGGGTCTTCCAGTGCGGGTGCAGCCTGAGCACGAACTGCTCGCCCTCGGTCAGGGACTCATCGCCCGGCATAGCTCACATCGTGACACGAGTGCTGGCATTACCCCACCCACCTCGCCCATCCCCTCCACGGGCAGCACCCCGCCCGCCTCCCCATCCCCTTCACGGCGCGCTACCGGACGTGGATCACGTCGCCGGCACTGACCGGGACGGGCCCGGCGGCGGAGGTGACCACGAGCCTTCCGGTCTGGTCGACCCCCGCCGCCACGCCTGTGACCGTGCGGCCGCCCGGCAGCGAGACCCGCACCTCGCGGCCGAGCGTGGCGCACAGCGCCTGGTACTCCCGGTGCAGCCCGCACGCGACGGCGTCACCCCGCGCGCCCGACCAGTCCTGGTACCGGCGCGCCAGCTCGCCGAGCATGGCGATCAGCAGCGGGCCGGCCGCCACGTCCCCCGCTCCCTCGAGCGCGAGCGAGGTCGCCGTGACGACCGGCAGCTCGTCGCGGCCCGAGCGCACGTTCATCCCGATCCCGACCACGATCGCGTCGCCGGCCTGCTCGGCCAGGATGCCGGCCAGCTTCGCCCCGTTCACCTGCACGTCGTTGGGCCATTTCAGGGAGGCGTCGACCCCGGTCCCGGCGCGGACCGCCCGTGCCGCGGCAACGCCGGCCAGCAGCGGCACCCAGCCCCGGCTGGCCTGCGGCACCGTGGCCGG
>JASHQP010000699.1 GCA_030039095.1 Streptosporangiaceae bacterium | reverse complement strand
GCCAGGCCGCGCACGGCGTCCGCGAGCGCGCCGGCCACCTGCTGCGCGCGCCCGGAATCCACCGCCTCGACCATCACCCGGACGAGTGGCTCGGTGCCGCTCGGCCGCACCAGCACCCGGCCTGATTCGCCGAGTTCCGCCTCTGCGGCCCGCACCGCCCGCGATAGCTCGGGCGACGACGCGACCAGGGACTTGTCCACGCCCGGGACGCTGATCAGCACCTGCGGGTACCTGGTCATCACCTTCGCCAGCTCGCCGAGCGGCTGGCCGCGGCCGGCCACGGTCGCCAGCAGGTGCAGGCTGGTCAGCAGGCCATCCCCGGTCGTGGCGTGGTCGAGCAGGATGATGTGGCCCGACTGCTCGCCGCCGAGCACGAACCGCCCCTCCCGCATCGCGGCGACCAGGTACCGGTCCCCGACCGGGGTCTCCACCACGGAGATGCCCGCGTCGCGCATGGCCAGCCGCAGCCCGAGGTTGGACATGACGGTCACGACCACGGTGTCGTCCGCCAGCAGCCCCACTTCCTGCAGCGCGAACGCGAGCACGGCGATGATCTGGTCGCCGTCGATAACCTGGCCGTCCGCGTCCACCGCGAGGCACCGGTCGGCGTCACCGTCGTGAGCGATCCCCGCGTCGGCCGCGTGCTCTATGACCGCGGCCTTCAGCGCCCCGAGGTGCGTCGAGCCGCAGCCCTCGTTGATGTTGTCTCCGTCGGGTTCCACCCCGATGGCGATGACCTCGGCGCCGGCCCGGCGCAGCATGCGCGGCGCCATCTGGAAGGCGGCCCCGTGCGCGCAGTCCACAACCACGCGCAGGCCGGCCAGGGGCTTGTCGCCGGCCTCGGCAGGGAGCGACGACAGCAAATGGTCGAGGTAGCGCTCGTGCTCGCCGGACGCATCGGTGACCCGGCCGAAGCCGAGCTCGGGCACGACTCCGATCGCGCCGTTGCTGCCACTGCCGCCGTGCGGCGAGCTGAGCCTGCCCTCGATCTCGTCCTCGGCCTCGTCCGGCAGTTTGCGGCCGCCGCGCGCGAAGAACTTGATCCCGTTGTCCGGTGCCGGGTTGTGGCTGGCGGACAGCATCACACCGAAGTCCGCCTCGAGCGCGTCGGTCAGGTACGCCACCGCCGGGGTCGGGATGACGCCCAGCCGCAGCACGTCAACCCCGGAACTCGCCAGGCCGGCCACGACGGCGGCCTCGAGGAACTCACCCGATGTCCGCGGATCCCGTCCGACCACGGCCCGGCGGCGGCGCCCGGGCGAGGTCGGCGTTCCGGACAGAACCGCGGCACCTGCGACCGCGAGGTCCATGGCAAGCTGGGCCGTGAGACCACGGCCTGCAACACCCCGGACACCGTCGGTACCGAAAAGACGACCCATGCGAACCCGCTCCTGGTTTTCCGCTGGGACGGCGCTGGCGTCAGATCAGCGCTTCGAGTACTGCGGGGCCTTCCGCGCCTTCTTCAGCCCGGCCTTCTTCCGTTCCTTCACCCTGGCGTCCCTGGTCAGGAATCCAGCCCGCTTGAGGCTCGGGCGGTTCTCGGGATCCACGAGCGTCAGCGCCCTGGCGATGCCGAGCCGCAGCGCTCCCGCCTGCCCGGTGACGCCGCCGCCGGTGATCCGGGCCACCACGTCGAAGGCGTCGTCGGCGCCCAGGGTCACGAACGGCTCGCTGATCAGCTGCTGGTGCACCTTGTTCGGGAAGTACTCGTCCAGCGACCGGTCGTTGATCAGCCACTTTCCGCTGCCCGCCGAGATACGGACCCTGGCGATCGCCTCCTTGCGGCGGCCGGTGCCCATGGCGTTCCCGGTCACCACCGGCTTGCGGGCCGCCGGCCGCGCCTGCGCGGTGGCGCTTGCGTCGCCGGTCTGGCTGGTGTACTCCGAAAGGTGCTCGCTCTCGGGCTCAGCGGCTGCCTCGGTCTTGGGATCCTGCACGTCAGTGGATTCGGTCACGATGTCTTCCTCGTGGTTCCTTCTCGGTTACGTCGCCCGCGGCTACTTGGCCGGAGCCTTGGCGCCGGCGCGGCTGGAGCCGAGCTGAGCGACCTGCGTGATCTCGAACGGGACCGGCTGCTGCGCCTGGTGGGGGTGGTCCGGGCCCCGGTAGACCTTGAGCTTGCGCAGCATCTGCCTGCCCAGCGTGTTCTTCGGGAGCATGCCGCGTACCGCCTTCTCGACGGCTCGCTCCGGGCTCTTCGCCATCAGGTCGCGGTAGGCGACCGAGTGCAGCCCGCCCGGATACCCCGAGTGCCGGTAGGCGCGCTTGTCCTCCAGCTTGGTGCCGCTGAGCGCGACCTTGTCGGCGTTTATGACGATCACGAAGTCACCGGTGTCCACGTGCGGCGCGAAGATCGGCTTGTGCTTGCCACGCAGCAGGATCGCCGCCTGGCTGGCCAGGCGTCCGAGTACGACGTCGGACGCATCGATGACGTGCCACTGCCGCTGAATGTCGCCGGCTTTCGGGCTGAAGGTGCGCACGGATGTAGGCCTTCGCATGTTGAGTACTGAAACTTGGGCCCCGCGCGGGTGATCCTCCCTGCGGGGGAATCCGGGCATCAGCCGCCGCTGCCTGCCCGCGACGCGGGCCGTGCGGGCATGCCAGTGCACACAGACGCCTGTGCAGGATACCGGCCGCGACCGATGACGGTCAAAGCAAGGGCACAGCCGCCGCTCACCAGCGCGCTCGCCGGCCCGCCGGCAGCGCGGGCAATGTGACAAAACGCATGACGGGGGCTAACCCATGCGCGGGGCGATACGCTCGCCGCATGCGTTACCCGGGTGAGAATGCCGTCGGCCGCGCGCCAGCCAGGCGGCAGAACCCGTCCGGGCGGATCACGCCTCCCCAGGCACGGCCCGCGCCAGGCGGGCCGAGCGGTGCCGGCGGCGGCAGGGCTGGGGCGGGCGGGAAGGTGGTCAGCGACGCGTCCGTCTTCGCTCCCGGGTACACCGGCGGGCGCAGCCCGGCCGTCGATGAGCCGCCGGCCGGGGACGGGTGGCCGGCAGCGCCGGGCGCAGCCAGCCAGGGTCCGGTCCGGGGCTTTCCTCCCGCGCCGGGGCAGCCGCCGCCGCTCTACCCTCCGGGCCAGTTCGCCGCCTGGAACCGGGGGCCTGCACCGGGCGAGAACGGGTACGACCCTGGCCTGAGCGTGCCGCTCACCGGGACCTGGCAGGCGGGTGTCCCGGAAGCGGCCGACTCGCCCCTGGCCAGTTTTGCCGGCGTGGGGTATTCAGACGCCGGGTACGGCGATACTGGCTACTCCGACCAGGGCTATGCTGCGGCCGGATACACCGACGCCGGTTCGGCCGACCCCGGGTACCCGGCGGTCGCGGTGAGCGATCGCGCCACCGACGCCACGAACACGCCGTCCTGGGGATTTGCCGACGCCGCGCCGGCCGCCAGCGGCTGGGGCGATGTGGGCGCACCGGCCGGGCACACTCCCGGCGCCGATGAGCTGCAGCACGGCGCATCCACGGGCCCCCAGCGGGCCGCCACCGGACCCCAGCGGGCCGCCACCGGACCCTTTGACCTCGCCACGCCCGCGCCGTTCAACACCGGCCCGACCCAGCGCGTGGCAGCGGGACCCGGCACCGACATCGGCCCCAGGACATCGGCCGGCCGCGGGCAGGGCGCGCGCGGACGCGGCT